>CAYLPM010000323.1:0-8240 GCA_964385525.1 uncultured Gemmatimonadaceae bacterium | reverse complement strand
TGCGAGCCGAGACGTGATGACGCACGACCCCGACGGCAATCTGCTCGATGTCGGCCGTCGCACGCGCACGATTTCACCCGCCCTGAGGCGCGCGCTGGAGCATCGCGACCGGGGATGCCGATTCCCGGGCTGCTCGAACCGTTTCGCCGACGCGCATCACCTCGAGCACTGGGCCGACGGCGGCGCGACGCGGCTCGACAATCTCGCGCTGCTGTGTCGCCGCCACCATCGATTGGTGCACGAGGAGCGATGGCGCGTGATCAGGTCCGGCTCGGGTGAGCTCCTGTTCAGCCGGCCCGACGGTCGAGTGCTCGAGGTCGCGCCACCGATGCCGGCCTGCTCCTGCCAGTGTGCAACAGCCACCGGGGCGACTGCACGAAGCGCAGCGGCGTCTCCCCCGTTCGAGCGGCTCGATCTGGACCATGCGATGCAGATGCTGTATCGACCGCGTGCGAGGGAGTCCGACACATCCGGGCGACCGTCAGCGGCGTGACTCGCGGTCGCGCTTGCGACGCCCATGCTCCAGGACGTGCTACTGGGCCACGCGCGAGAGAGCCATGTCCCCCTGCGCATTGCTCACGACCCCGCCCGCGTTCTCGTCGCACAGGCTGGCGCCATGCCGCTGCGTGACCACCCCGACCAGCGAGTCGCCCGCGGCCCGAAGCTGCATGCCGCCCAGCACCGTGAAGTAGTGGGCACACTCCGCCGGATGCACCTCGCTGACCCACGTCGCCACTCCCTCCGCCGACACCTCGCCGACGATGCTGTAGTCTTCGAAGCGGTCGGAGAGCGTTCCCGAGAGCTCCGCGCCCGCCTGATCGAGGTCGAGCGATACCGGCGCGCTGCGCCACGTGCCGGTCCAGAGGCCGGAGACGTCGGGGACTGAAGGGCCACTGCCGTTGCCGTCCGAGCACGCGGTCGCAAGCAGAGCACATGCGGACGTCAGGAGTAGGGCACGCTTGACGTGCGACATGATGTTCTCCGGTAGAGGTGATGATGGGGCCAGAGGCAATCACCTTCGGCCCGACATCAGGATGTTCGGACTGAGGTTGAAGCCCGTGGGCCACGTGGGTGACGTGTCGAGGCTTCAATCAGACAGGCGATGAATCGCGCCGGATTCCCTCATCGAATCTCCCGCCGAAGTGCGGACCACGGAGTGCGCCAGCTTCCGAAGTTCCGCCGCGAGGCTGGTCGGAGGCAGCGACGAGCGCCGCGGCCGCCGAGATCGAGCGCTCGAGCGTGTCCGCCCAGAAGATCGCCAGGGACGTAGGCGCCGAGCTGGCAGTGCGCCGCCGCCGGCTGCAACACCGATGAGGTGATTTGCCGGAAGGCAGCGCTGTGAAAGGCATGGGGGCCATCGGGGCTCCTCGTCACCCTTTCACACCGGAGAGCAACATGAGATCGCCGATGCCGTCCCGGCGCCCCCGGAAGCTTTCCCCCGCCGCTTCCGGGATGTCTCTCCGGCGTGCGGCGGTCCTGCTGGTCGCTGCCGTTCTCATCGCTGCGTGCAGCGACGGGCCGACCGCACCGTCCACGTTCACGCTGACCGTGGACAAGGCGGGGCTCGAGGCCGCAGGCGCGATCGTCACGTCCAGTCCCGCAGGAATCGACTGCGGTGCCACCTGCACGGCCAGCTTCGAAGGCGGTACGGTCGTCACGCTGACGACCACCGCTGCCGGGTCCGTGATCGATGGCTGGAGTGGAGTGGCGGGTTGCTCGGGCACGGACGACTGCACGGTCACGCTCGATGACGATGCGACGATCACCGCGAGCTACCGGGGTGTCCGCGTCGCGATCGGCGCCAGCCCGCAGTCGTGTCTGCGAAACGAGGGCGAGGTAGGCGAGCGGGTGATGGGCCTGCTGGAAGGGCGCGGGCACACCGCGGAGTTTGCCAGCGCCGCGGAACTGGACGAGATGGACGAGATCACGGCGTACGACGTGGTAGTGATCGGCGGACCGGGTGCCGGTTGCGCTCAGAGCGATGTGAACGCCTACGGTGGAGCGATTGTTGACTACGTCCGGGCCGGAGGCGGCGTGGTGGGCTCGGGCTGGCTGCTGTACGATGAGAGGGTCGTCGCCCCCGACCTGTTCGACGCCTTGCCGCTGGTGAGGGAAGAACGGTTCATGTACGGCCCGGCAACGGTCACACCGGTCGGGACCTCACCGATCACGGCGGAGCTCGGGCCGTTCGACATCGTCGACTACCTGCCATACGGCGGCGCCGTCAAGCCCGGCGCGGCGCCTCTCCTGACCGTCGGGGCGATTGTCGTCGGCGCGCAGTGGACGCTGGATGCGGGACGTACGGTGTTCCTCGGCCCGCTGTTCATGGAGTCCTACAGGTATATCAACGAGGGCCTGCTCGATGGCTCTCAGCAGTCGTCGCTCGAACTCTTTCTGCGCGCAGTGGAGTGGGCGGCCGGGGCGCGCTGATCGGGGCCGAAGGGTGTTTGCCGGCGCGATACGCGAAGGCCGGTCATCTCGACCTTCGCCAAGGGGCGCACCCTTGGAGGATCCTTCGGAGACGATCAGCCGTCGAGGGGGTGCATCCACCGCAATCCCGGGAATCGCCCGAGATCGCGGTCGGTGGTGACCAGGGTGCACCCCTGCTCGAGCGCGGCGTCACCGACTCCGCCGTCGGTGCCTCGTCAGCGCCGCGGCGGCGGAGCGGGCGCGGGCTGTGGCTCAGCCACCAGCGACGCGGCGGCCTCCGCGGCGATCGTGAACGACGACGTTGCCAGCACCGTCCCCGACGCATTGCGCACTTCCACGCGCCAGTCGCCGGTCCAATCCCGTTGAATCACCTTCGTGCTCCAGACTCGCCACGGCGATCCACCGATTTCCATGGGCACGGGGAACTCCTGCCCATTGTGGATCCAGACGTGGTGAATCGTCGTGCCGGCCGCGCCGCTGACGCGGGTCCAGCACGCCACGCGCGCGATGCCGGCCTGGAACGTGGAGGCACTGTCGACCGGCATCCGGTCGGCGATGTCACGGGCGATCACCATCTCGACGGTGACGTCCGGTTGTGCGGTGGCGGTGGTGTCCTGCGCGGTGAGAGGCGTCGCAAGAGTTAGCGCGAGTGCGACGACGGCAGTGCTGATGCGAGTCATGGTCACCTCCTGGGCGAACGTGATGACTCATCAGCCGGACGACGACCCGCGTCGCCGGCTGGCAACCAGACTGACGTGCGGCGCGTCACAAACGCAGCGCCGCCGCCGCGTTCGCGGACGGGAAACCAGGAGTGCCGGGTGCGGTTCGGTGGCCGGTCACCTCACGGCGTGTCCAGTCTCCAGCGCTGGATGTAGACGAGGTCGTCCTCGTCGATCCTCGACAGATAGACGACGCCGCGCCCGAAGCCGAGCAGATTGCTGCCCCTCGGGAGCGTCGCGCGGGCGATCAGCCGTCCCTGCGCGTCGAAGACGTCGTACACCGGGACCTCGTCGTTCGCCGCTCTCGCGCGCAGCACCCACACCTCGCCGGTCTGCGCTGCAACGGCTGCGGATGTCGAAGCGCCGAGGAAGGGCGGCTTGTACTCCGGCCAGTCATTGCGTGGCGGCGGGGCGTTGCCGCCGCCGGGACCACCGACCGCCGTCGTCGTCCTCGTGAACGACGCCTGCGCGCCGTCACTGGTGTTGCGGGTGACCGTGAAACTGCATTGCGGGCCGCCGCTGCCGGTCGCCTCCTTGTCCGCGTCCGTGACGCGCAGCCGCTGGTGGGGAATGACCGGCCCCGTGCCTCGCGCGCCGTTGGCGCCGATCCACTCGACGCGATACGGCTCCGGCGTGATCATCGCCAGCCGGCCGTCGGGCGCGACCGCCCACGCCGCGACGGGCAGGAATGGATTGGGCGACATGCTGATCATCATCCGCGACTGTCCACCGCTCCCAGAGCTGCGAACCTCCGGTCTCGGCACCCGGACGTGCGCCACCGTGTCGACCGTGGTCGTCCGGGGATCGAACCGGAGAATGGGCGCCGAGTCCGCGGTGACCAGCGGCTGACCGGGAGCGAGCGTGACGGACGAGCCCTGCGAGTACAGCCGGCCCCTCGCGTCGTGACCGCGCGGGCCGCCGAGCCCGAAGCCGCCACGCCCCGCGGGCAGCGGGATGGTCGCGTTGGCTATACCACCGTCCGCCGCGATCTTCAGCAGGCGGTTGTTCTGCGGATCGAAGAGCAGCGTGGTATCCGGGCCAAGGGGGGTGAGCGAAAGTGGCAGCCCCCACTCGCCGGGTCCCGCGCCCTGCCGGCCGAGCGGGAGGGCGCCGCCGGTGCGGAAGTCGATGATCTCGAGCCGCTTCTCGGTCGGATCGGCGACCATCAGGCGGCCGTCGGCGAGCTCGCGGATCGAGCCCCATCGCACGCAGGTGAAGGGGTCGGCGTACTCCGCGTCCATGCGGGCGACGGTCCACTGCCTGGGCTGCTGGGCGCCGAGGGGAAGCGCGGTGGCGAGGCCGATGGACGAAAGGAGCGCGAGCGACGAACGAGCGCCGATGTGGACGAGCCAGGGCATGCGTGTGCCTCGAAGGAAGGATCTCGGAGATTAGTGTCTCGCCGGGCCGGAAGGGTTTCCCCCAGCATCAGGGCGCAGGATTGGTCGCGCTCCGCGAGATCCCGGAGATCGGCCGACGACTCAACCCAGGTCCCTCGGCAGCGTCACGGTGAACACCGAGCCTTGCCCCACCACGCTGCGCACCGAGATGTCGCCCCCCATGGCCCGCGCCAGATCGCGACTGATCGACAGTCCGAGCCCCACCCCTTCGTGCGTGACGTTGGTCAGACTCCGGGCAACCTGAAGGAACGGCTCGAATATCCGCTCGAATTGATCGGCCGGGATCCCCACGCCCGTGTCGGAGACCTCGATACGCACCGTCGAGTCGGTGCTGCTGCATCGGATACCGATGCTCCCCGCTGCCGTGAACTTGATCGCATTGGTGACGAGGTTGAGCAGGATCTGTTGCAACTTCTCACGATCCGCGAGGACCGTCGCCTCGCACACGTCCAGGTCGAGACGCAGGCCCTTCGCGTGCACCTGCGGAAACACGATCTCCTCGAGCGCCGTCACCACCTGCTCCACGGGGAGCGGAACGATGTCCAGGTCGAGCTGCCCCGACTCGATCTTCGCGTAATTCAGAATATCGTTGATGAGCGAGAGCAGATGCCGCGCACTCCGCTTGACGCGCGCGAGGTCGGTCTCCTGCTCCGGCGTCAGCGGCCCGTGTATCCGCAACTCCATGAGGTCGGTGTACCCGGCGATCGCGTTCAACGGCGTTCGGAGGTCGTGACTCATGTTCGCCAGGAACGCCATCTTCGCCAGGTTCGCTGCCGTCGCTTCGGCGCGAGCATCCTCCGTCTCGAGCAGCAGCTTGCGGCGAGTCTCGGAGGTTTCGGCGGCCTGATCACCGAACTTCTTGCTGGCATCGATGTCCGTGAACACCAACACCGCGCCGTCGACCTTCCGGTCCACCGTGAGATAGGGACGGATCGTCAGAGTCCACCACCGGCCATGCTCGTCCTGCACGTCTGCCTGGAACAGCTCCAGGGTCGAGAAGACCGCGCGCACGCGCGCCTCCAGGTCGGCCAGATCGAACCGGAGCTTCACGTCGCCCAGCGGGCGGCCGACATCACCGACGATGATCCGCATCACCTGATCGGCAATCGGCGTGAACCGGCGTATCGAGAGATCGCCGTCGACGATCACGATCGGGATCTGGGTACTGGCGAACACGTTGGCGAGGTCGCCCGACAGGGCCGCGAGCTCCCCGTTGCGGTGGCGCAGCTCCTCGTTGACGGTGGTCAACTCCTCGTTCGTCGACTGCACTTCTTCCTTGGTCGTCTCGAGCTCCTCGTTGGTGCTCTGGAGCTCCTCGTTGCTCGATTGGAGCTCCTCGCTCGCAGCACGGAGTTCCTCGTTTGCCGCCTCGTACTGGTCGATCATCTCCTGAAGAAATCGCCTCGCCTCGGCGAGCTCCTCGCTCATCCGTGCGATCTCGGGCGACCGGTCCTGATGGTTGCCGGGGAGTGCCGGCGGCGGCTGGACGTCGGTGAGCGCCATCGACGGGCTCGGGTCGAGAGCGAAGAGAATCGCGAAGAAGCGCTCGCCCGCGATCCCCGAGCGGAACGGAACGACCTCGATCGCCACTCGGCGCACGGAGTCGCCGTCGCGCAGGGTGATCCCCTCCCCGCGCACTGCCTTCGCGTCGACGCTCGCCTGCTCCACGGCTTCACGGAGCCACGGCAGGAATTCCGGGCGGACGAGCTTGAGCAGATGCAGACTCGCGACTCCGGGCGTATGAAGGAGGAATGCGGATGTGTCCCCGCGAAACTGGACGATCTCCAGGCTCGCGTTGATCACCACGCCGGGTGGCGCGTGACGCGCCAGCACGGCGCGATCCGCGTCGAGCTGCAGCGCGTGTGCGAAGGAGCGCTCGGCAGGACGAGCCGACGGGTACGTTGCGACGGGATGGGCCGTCTGCATTGGCACGCCGACTGCCAGGTCGAGCGACCGGTGCGAGCGCGGGCGCGGCCGGTAGAGTTTGTGCCGCTTGTCGAGTGGAAGGAAACGCTCCGAACCGGCGGACTCCGCGGCGCCGAGCATCAGCACGCCGGTCGCCTTCAACGCGTAGTGAAAGACCTCCATCGCGCGCTCCTGTAGCGGCGAATCGAAGTAGATCAGGACGTTTCGGCAGGTTATCAGGTCCAGCTGCGAGAAGGGCGGATCCTGGACGAGGTTGTGCCTCGCGAACACGCACAGATCGCGCACCTTCCTCGTGATGCGATAGCCTCGTTCCTCACGGATGAAGAAGCGTTGCAGTCGCGCCGGCGAGATCACCTCTTCGATGCCGTGGGGGTAGAGCCCGGCCCGCGCACGCGCGATTGCTGCCTCGCTGAGGTCGGTGGCGAACAGCTGGAGCGTCGCATCCAACCCCGTATCGGCCAGGTACTCGAGCGCCAGCATGGCGACCGAGTAGGCTTCCTCTCCCCCTGAGCAGCCGGCGACCCAGACCCGGATGGGGTCGCGAGGCGCGCGCTCCTTCGTCATCTCCGGAAACGCGGTCTTCTGCAATGCGGCGAAGGCCTTGGGGTCACGGAAGAAGTGGGTAACGCCGATGAGAAGGTCTTCGCACAAGAGATCGAGCTCTGCGGGATCGGCTCGGACACGGTCGAGGTACTCCCCGTGCCGCTCGCTCCTGCGAGCGAGCATGCGGCGCACGATCCGGCGATGGACCGTGCCGCTCCGGTAGTGACGGAAATCGACGCCGGTGCGGTTCCTGACCAGAGTCAGGATCGTCGCCACGTCGCTGGCGGCATCCGGCGGGACTCCGCCTCCATGCCGGTCGGCCGCGAGGCGGCCGATCTGCACGAGGTGTTCGGCGATCTGCTCCGGTGGCAGCACGAGATCGACGCACCCCGTCGCGACCGCGCGCTCGGGCATGCTCGAGAACTGGGCCGATGCGGGATCCTGCGCGATGGTGATGCCGCCGTGTTCCTTGATTGCCTCGAGTCCACGCGCCCCGTCCGCCCCCGCTCCGGACAGGATCACTCCCACGGTCTCGCTTCCATGAACGCTCGACAGCGAGATGAGGAATTCGTCGATCAGCGTGTGCACGCCACGCGCCCGCTCGCGCTGCACGACTCGCAGATGGCCGTCGGTGACCGTCATTGCGGCGCCCGGAGGGATGACGTAGACATGGTCCGGCTCGATGGCCATTCCATCCACGGCAGCGAGGACGGGCACGGGTGCCGCCCGATCCAGAATCTCGGGGAGCAGGCTCTTCTGAGCGGGGTCGAGGTGCTGCACGAGTACGAACGCGAGCCCCGTATCGCCTCGCAGGTTGCTCACGAGGCGGCTGAAGGCGTCGAGCCCGCCCGCTGATGCGCCAATTCCGACGATGGGCGGAGTCCTCGTCGGGCCCGAGCGACCGGGCGCGTCCGGCTCGTCCGACCTGGCGGGTTCCTTGACTCGATGTTTGGGCGTTCGGGAACGACTCATGGGTGCTCCAAGGATCGTCAAATCGCGCGACCGGTGGCCAGTGAGATGTTGTCCCACCAACGCCTCTTGTGCACCTGGACGGCCACCGAACGCCAGCGTGTAGCTTAAGTCGTGGGGAGGACTTCCAGAATTGGCGCGCCGAGATTCAGGTTGCGATGACGCGGAACCAGCCCAGACGGCGGAAGTCGCTCAGCCTGGGCGAGCTCAGGCGAATTCAAGGCGATCCGAACGTGAACGCAGCTTCCTCGAGCTT
>CAYLPM010000322.1:0-12685 GCA_964385525.1 uncultured Gemmatimonadaceae bacterium | reverse complement strand
GTGCTACCGTTTCAGGCCATGCGCATGGCGTTCTTCCTTTACGACGACATGAAGCAGGTGCGGATGGCGGCGCGCATCATGACGCAGCTCTACGAGGCGTTCGTGGAGAGCGGTGCCTCGCTCGCCGAGATCAACCCGCTCGTCACGACGCCGGCCGGCGAAGTCGTGGCGCTCGACGCGAAGATGGTCGTCGACGACAGCGAGCTCGATCGCCGCCCCTCCATGGCTGCGCTGCGCGATGAGAGCGCCGAGGCGCCCAGTGAGGTCGAGGCCCGCGAGGCGAGCCTCACCTTCATCAAGCTCGACGGCAATGTCGGCTGCGTCGTCAACGGAGCCGGGCTCGCCATGGCCACGATGGACCTGGTCAAGTACTATGGCGGCGATCCGGCGAACTTCCTCGACATCGGCGGGTCCTCCAACCCCGAGAAGGTGGTCTCCGCCCTGCGCATCATCACCGGCGATCCGAACGTGAAGGCGATACTCTTCAACATCTTCGGCGGCATCACCCGCACCGACGATGTCGCGAACGGCATCGTGACGGCGACGAAACAGAATCCGCTGACGGTTCCGATCGTGATCCGGCTCACCGGCACGAACGAGGAGATCGCCGTCCGGATTCTCGAGGAAAACGGCTTCGCGGCCATGACCGACATGGACGAGGCGGTGAAGAAGGCCGTCGCGCTCGCCACCGGAGGAAAGGCCGCGTGAGCATTTTCATCGACAAGGCCACGACGCTCATCGTGCAGGGGATCACGGGCCGCGACGGCTCGTTCCACGCGAAGCAGATGATCGAATACGGCACGAGCGTCGTCGCCGGCGTCACGCCGGGGAAGGGTGGGCAGACGTTCGAGGGCTCGGTGCCGATCTTCGACACGGTCGACGAAGCGGTGCGCGAGACCGGCGCCAGCACCAGCGTCATCTACGTGCCGCCGATGTACGCCGCCGACGCGATCATGGAGGCCGCGGATGCCGGCGTGCGGCTGATCGTCGCGATCACCGAGGGCCTGCCCGTGCTCGACATGACACGCGTCTACCCGTTCGTGAAGGAGAGCGGGGCGCGTCTGATCGGCCCCAACTGTCCGGGCCTCATCTCCCCGGGCCAGTCGAAGGTCGGCATCATTCCGGGACGTATCTGCACCCCGGGACCGGTCGGCCTGGTGAGCCGGTCCGGCACGCTCACCTACGAGGTCGTGTATCAGCTCACGCGCGTCGGACTGGGACAGACGACGTGTGTCGGCATCGGCGGTGATCCGATCAACGGCACCAATTTCATCGATTGTCTGGAGGCCTTCGAGCGTGATCGGGACACGAAGGCGGTCGCCCTGATCGGCGAGATCGGCGGGACGGACGAGCAGGATGCGGCAGCCTTCGTCAAGCAGCACATGAAGAAGCCCGTCGTCGGATTCATCGCCGGACAGACCGCGCCGCCCGGACGACGCATGGGGCACGCCGGCGCGATCATCTCCGGCTCCGCCGGCACCGCCGCCGAGAAGATTCAGGCCTTCGAGGACGCCGGAATGGGGGTGGCGAAGCGGCCCATCGACATGGTGGAGCTGATTCGTCAGCGCCTGTGAAACTCTCCCACTTCGTCGCCGCCGACCGGAGCGTGATCCCGCTCGAGGTCTCGACGCTGCCGGACGCGGCGTCGGTCCTGCTCGAGCGGCTGGACCGCGCTGGCGCGATCGCCGACATGGAAAAGCTGCGCGCGCGGACCGCCGAGGAGCGCCCCGAGGACATCGTCGCCATGGGCGACCGGGCGTTCCTGCTCCACTATCGCACCGATGCCGTGCGCGAGCTCGTCGTCGCGCTCGGGACCTCGCGCACGCCGATCTGCCGCGAGCTCGCCGAGCACGGCGCGCAGTGCGCGCGCATCGTCCTGCTGATCGTCTCGCCGCCGCGCATGGCCGCCCGTTACCTGCAGGTCGTCGGTGCGTTCGCGCGGCTCTTCTCCGATGCCCAGGTCGTGGAGACCGTCCTCGCCCAACCGGACGCCGAGGCGCTCGAGACGCTCGACGTCTTCGATGAGCACGAGCTGCCGGAGCAGCTCGTCGTGCGCGACATCATGACGTATCGACCGCGCACCGTGAGCCCCGATGCGCCGATGCGGGACGCCGCCCGGGACATGGTTCGTGCGGGGGTCGAAGGCCTCCCGGTGGTGGACGAGGAGGGGCGCCTCGTCGGCATGCTCAGCGAGCGCGAACTGCTCCATCACCTGCTCAACAGCCAGCTCATGGGCGGGACCTCGGCGCGGGTGGAGGCGACCGGCGCGAGTGCGCGGCGCACCGTGCGCGACGTCATGACCCGGCAGGTACTCTGCGTCTCCGCGGAACAGCCGCTGGCGGAAGTCGCGTCGCTCATGAGCAACAAGGAGCTCGACCGCGTCCCCGTGGTGCAGGCCGGCCGACTCGTCGGTGTGCTGACCCGCGGCGATATCGTCCGCAAACTCATTGGATCCTGACAATGGCCGGTTCTCGCACGCTCGCGATCATCAAGCCCGACGCTTTCGGCGCCGCGAAGGCAGGGAAGGTTCTCGCGCATCTGGAGCAGGGCGGCTTTCGCATCGTCGCCGCCCGGGTGTCCCACCTCACCGCGGCCCAGGCCGGTGAATTCTATGCCGTACACCGCGAGCGCCCGTTCTATGGCTCCCTGACTGCCTTCATGACCTCGGGGCCCTGCATGCCGATCGTGCTGGAGCGGGCCGGAGCGGTGGCCGCCCTGCGCCAGGCGATCGGCGCGACGGACCCGGCCGAGGCCGCAGACGGCACCGTGCGAAAGCTCTACGCCGAGTCCAAGGAGCGGAACGCGATCCATGCGTCCGACTCCGACGAGAACGCGGAGCGGGAAATTCGCTTCTTCTTCGCGGATGCGGAGCTCCTCGCGGCAAAGTAGGGATCACCCGTTCCGCGACCCGTCCGGGCCGGCCTAACTACCGATACCATGCCGACTTGATCCGCCCTTTCGAGCCGGGTAGATTGATTGGCTATGCTGTACTTTGACATACGCGCTCTGGAGTCGAAGGCCGCTTTGGTCGACGGCGAGCTCTCCGCGGACGATGCGGTGTGGCAGGAGGGCGATCCGCTTCCGGTCGAGACCGTCCGCGCTCGCGGGCGGCTCGCGTCAGCCGGTAGCCGCCGGTTTCTCTGGAATGGTCGCATTGAGGGATCCGCCGACGTCGAGTGCCGGCGCTGCCTTCGCGATCTCACGGTGCCGGTCGCGGACGACGTGCATCTCCTGTTCGCCGAAGCCGGCGACGAGGAGGTCGATGATCCCGACGTCTACAAGTTCGACCCGCGGGCGCGGGACCTCGATCTGCGCCCCGCGGTCCGCGAGCAGTGGCTGCTCGCGGTACCGCGCTATTCGCTCTGCCGCGAGGAATGCCGGGGGCTGTGTCCGCACTGTGGCGCAGACCTGAACACCGAACAGTGCTCCTGCTTGCGAGCCCACGAGGCGAGCGAGTCGTCGGCGTGATGCACTCACGCCGGCTCCGATCCGACACCTTCCGATCCCGACGATACTCCCATGGCAGTTCCCAAGCGCCGGACCTCCAAGCGAAAGAAGCGCGCCCGCAACACCCACAAGGTCGCGCCGGCGATCGCGCTCCAGACCTGCCCGCAGTGTGGCAGTATGAAGCGGCCACACCGCGTCTGCGAGGAGTGCGGCTACTACAAGGGCGAGCAGCGAGTCGAAGCCCGGGAAGGGTGACGTTGGCGCGCATCGCGTTGGACGCGATGGGCGGCGATTATGCGCCCCGGGCCACGGTCAGTGGCGCTCTCCTGGCGCTCGATGAGCTCGGCTCCACCCACTCCATTCAACTCGTCGGGCAGTCGGCGCTGATCGAGCGTGAGCTCGAGACGCTGCTGGCCGGCGAGCTCGCGCACCTCGCGGCGCACCGCGACCGACTCGAGATCATCGACGCACCCGACGTCGTCGAGATGGGCGACAAGCCCAGCGCCGCCGTGCGCGGCAAGCCCAATAGCTCGATGGTCGTCGGCCTCAAGCTGCAGCCGTCCGGCCGCTCCGAGGCCTTCGTCTCCGCCGGCAACACGGGCGCCCAGATGGCGGGCTCCACCGTCTTCCTCAAGCTGCACGACGGGCTCACGCGCCCCGCCATCGCGACCATCCTGCCCACGGCCCGGGTGCCGGTCGTGCTGCTCGACTCGGGAGCGAACGTCGACTGTTCGGCCGAGGAGCTCGTCCAGTTCGCGCGCCTCGGCGCCGTTTACGCCGAAGACATTCTGGGACGACGGAATCCCTCGGTCGGGCTGCTCAGCATCGGCGAAGAGCCGGAGAAGGGCAATGCGGTCGTCAAGGAAGCGCACCAGCTCCTGCTCAAGGCCGGCATCAACTTCCAGGGCAACGTGGAGGGCCGGGACATTCCGCTCGGGGCGAGTGAGCGCGGACCGCTCGATGTGGTCGTCTGCGACGGCTTCGTCGGCAACGTCGTCCTCAAGTTCTACGAGGCCGCCGCGCCCGCCATCGTCACACTCGTGGGCGAGACGCTCGGTCTCGAGCGCAGCGCGCTGCGGGCGGCATTCACCGCCCTCGACTACTCGGAATCCGGCGGCGCGCCGCTCCTCGGCGTCCGCGGCGTCAGCATCATCTCGCACGGAAAGTCATCGCCGAACGCGATCAAGAACGCCCTCCGGGTCGCGGTGCGCGCGGTCGAGTCCCGTCTGGTCGAGCACATCGGGCGTCGCCTCGGCGAGCCGGTGATCGGCCCCACCCAGGCGGCACGGCCCGCATGAAACGTCCAGTGGCCTTTTTCGCCGGGACGGGACGCGGCGTCCCCGCGCACGTGATGACCAACCACGACTTCGCGAGTCTCGGGATCGAGACATCGCATGAGTGGATCATGGAGCGCACGGGGATCGCCGAGCGCCACATTGCGCAACCCGGCGAGACGACGTGCAGCATGGCCGCGGAGGCGGCTCGCAGTGCGATGGAGCGCGCCGGCGTGCACGCCGGCGAGCTCGATGTGATCGTCCTCAGCACCGCGACGCCCGATCGGCTACTCCCCGCGACGGCCGTCGATCTGCAGGCCGAGCTCGGCGCCAAGCGCGCCGCGGCGTTCGACCTCTCGGCCGCCTGCTCGGGATGGCTCTACGGTCTCACGGTTGCCGAGGGGCTCATGATGTCCGGCACGGCCGAGACGGCGCTCGTCGTCGGCGCCGAGAAGATGTCGGCGATCGTGGACTGGCAGGACCGGGCGACGTGCGTGCTGTTCGGTGATGGCGCGGGCGCCGTCGTGCTCAAGCGCTCGCACCGGGGCAAGGGCATTCTCGCCGCCTTCATGCGGAGCGACGGCACGCTCGCCGAGCTCCTGTACCGGCCCCACGGCGGCGCGACGACCCCGCTCTGCCAGCAGGTGCTCGAGGATCGCAGCCACTTCGTGAAGATGGCCGGCCGGGAGGTGTTCAAGCATGCGGTGCGCTCCATGTCGGAGGCGGCCGACCGGGCGCTCGATGGCGCAAAGCTCACCGGCAACGACATCGACCTCATGATCCCCCACCAGGCGAACGTGCGCATCATCGAGGCGACGGCGAAGCACGCCGGCATTTCGATGGACAAGGTGTACGTGAACGTGGAGCGGTACGGCAACACGTCCTCCGCCTCGATTCCCATCGCCCTCGACGAAGCGATCGAACAGGGACGCATCGGGGAAGGCTCCACCGTGCTGTTCGTTGCGTTCGGCGCCGGCTTCACGTGGGCGTCGATGGTGGTGCGCCTGTAGATGGAGATCGTACTCCTGTTTCCCGGTCAGGGCTCGCAGAAGCCGGGGATGGGGCGGGATCTCGCGGACGCGTTCCCGGCGGCGGCGGCCTCGTTCGCGGAAGCGGATCGGACACTCGAAACGCCAATCACACGCCTCATGTTCGACGGACCGGCCGACGAGCTCACTCTCACGCACAACGCGCAGCCGGCGCTCCTCGCGCACGGCGCCGCGATCTGGGCCGTCGTGCGGAGCCGGCTCGCGGCTCGGGTGCGCGCCGCCGCCGGCCACTCGCTCGGCGAGTTCACCGCATATCACGCCGCCGGCGCTCTGTCGCTTGCCGCCGCGGTCCGGCTGGTCCGCCGCCGCGGGGAGCTGATGCACGAGGCCGGGGTCGCGCGGCCGGGCGCCATGGCGGCCATTCTCGGCGAGCTCACCGAACCGGTGGAGGCGTTGTGCGAGCGCGCGTCGGCCGAGGGACTCGTAGTGCCGGCCAACTACAATGCGCACGAACAGATCGTCGTGTCGGGCGAGGTCGCGGGCGTGGAACGCGTCATGGCGTTGGCGAAGGCCGCCGGCGCCAGGCGCGCGATCCGGCTGCCCGTGAGCGGGGCGTTTCATTCGCCGCTCATGGCACCGGCTCGCGACGGGCTGGCGGCCGCTGTCGACCGGGCAGACTTGCAGGGGCCCGTTTTTCCGGTCGTGTCGAACGTGCTCGCCGAGCCGGTGCGCGACGCCGTCGACGCCCGACGGCTGCTGCTCGAGCAACTCACGTCGCCCGTCCGGTGGACCGAGGTCGTGAACACGCTCGCGTCGCGCTATCCCGGCGCTTTGTTCGTCGAGATGGGCCCTGGCAACGTGCTCACGGGGCTCGTGAAGCGGATCGCGCCCGGTGTCACCGCGATGGCGTGCGGCACCGCGGACGACGTGAACCAGCTACTGGAGCGGGCGGCGTGATGCGGATCGATCTTTCTTCGCGGTCGGCGGTGATCACCGGGAGCACGCGCGGGATCGGGCGCGCGATCGCCGCGCGGCTGGCCGGGTGCGGGGCGCGGGTCGCCGTCGTAGGCCGCGACGCCGCCCGCGCCGAGGCGGTCGCCGCCGAGCTGGGAGGCGAGGCGCGCGGGTTCGCCTGCGAAGTCGGCGATTCGGCGTCCGTGACGGCGCTCGTCGGGAACGTCGAGCAGGCTTTCGGCGGCATCGACATTCTGGTCAACAACGCCGGTCTCGCGCGCGACAACATTCTCGTCCGGCTCAAGGACGAGGACTGGGACGCCGTGCTCGACGCCAATCTGCGCGGCGCGTTCGTCGCGATCCGTGCCGCCGCGCGCGGGATGATGAAGCGCCGCTGGGGGCGCATCATCAACATCACGAGCGTGGTCGGCCTGATCGGCAACAAGGGGCAGGCCAACTATGCCGCGAGCAAGGCCGGTCTCATTGGGCTCACGAAGTCGGTGGCCAAGGAGCTGGCCTCGCGCAACATCCTCGCGAACGCGATCGCCCCCGGCTTCATCGAGACCGACATGACGGCGGCGCTGGGCGAGCAGGCCCGCACGGTGCTCGTCGGACAGATACCGCTCGAGCGCCTCGGAACGCCCGATGACATCGCGTCGATGGCGGCATTTCTCGCCTCCGAGCACGCCGGTTACATCACCGGACAGGTATTCACTGTGGACGGCGGCATGGTCATGTGACCGGCGCCGCCGGACCGATTATCTTACTGCTGACCCCCACCCCTTACAGGAGAGGACTCCGGACATGGCCGGCAACGCGGACAAGGTGAGAGACATCATCGAGAAGGAGCTCGGCGTCGAGCGCGAGAAGCTGACCGACGACGCGAGCTTCATCGAGGATCTGGGCGCCGACAGTCTCGATATCGTCGAGCTGGTGATGGAGTTCGAGAAGGAGTTCAACATCGACATCCCCGATGAGGATGCCGAGAAGCTCCGCACGGTCGGGGATGCGATCGGGTACCTGAACCAGAAGGTCGGCGCCTGATGCGGCGACGGGTCGTCGTCACCGGTATCGGGGCGATCACGCCGGTGGGTAACGACGTGGCGACGACCTGGCGCGCACTGCTGGACGGCGTCTCCGGCTCGGCGCCGATCACGAAGTTCGATGCCGCCGGGTTTCCGGTTCAGTTTGCGTGTGAAGTCAAGGACTTCGATCCGCTGGAGTACATGGAGCGGAAGGAAGCGAAGCGCGCCGACGTGTACGTGCACTACGCCGTCGCCGCCGCGGTCCAGGCGATGCAGGACGCCGGTCTCGCGAACGGCGCCGCGATCGCGGATCCGGATCGCTTCGGCGTGATCGTCGGCAGCGGGATCGGCGGGCTGAAGAGCTTCGAGGAGCAGCACGACGTCTACCGCGAGCGCGGGCAGAGCAAGATCTCGCCGTTCTTCATCCCGATGTTCATCGCGGACATCGCGGCCGGGATCGTCTCGATGCGCTTCAACGCCAAGGGGCCGAACTACGCCACGGTCTCCGCCTGTGCCACCAGCGCGCACGCGATCGGCGATGCGTTTCGTGCCATTCAGTACGGCGACGCCGACCTGATGCTCACCGGCGGCTCCGAGGCCACCGTCACCCCGATGGCGATGGCGGGCTTCGCGAACATGAAGGCGCTCTCGGAGCGGAACGACAGTCCCGCCACCGCGTCGCGACCCTTCGACGCGACCCGCGACGGCTTCGTGATGGGGGAGGGCGCCGGCATCGTGCTGCTCGAGGAGCTCGAACACGCCAGGGCGCGGGGCGCGCGGATCCACGCCGAGATCGTCGGCTACGGCGCGACCGGCGACGCCTACCACCTCACCGCGCCGGCGCCGGGCGGGGAAGGCGCGCAACGCGCGATGAAGCGCGCGCTCAGGGATGCCGGACTCACCCCCGCCGACGTCGACTACATCAACGCCCACGGGACGTCGACGCCGGCCAACGACCTCAACGAGACGAAGGCGATCAAGGCGGTCTTCGGTGAGTCAGCCTGCGGCATCAACGTGAGCTCCACCAAGTCCAGCACCGGGCACATGCTCGGCGCGGCCGGCGCCGTGGAGTTCATCGTCTGCGCCCACGCGGCGAAGGAAGGCATCATTCCGCCCACGATCAACTACGGACACCCCGATCCGGAGTGCGATCTGAACTACACGCCCAACACCGCGACACGGCGCGCGGTGCGTGTCGCGCTGAGCAACAGCTTCGGCTTCGGCGGCCACAACGTCTCGCTCGCGCTGCGGCGCGCCGAGGCCTGACGTGACCGTCGCGCCGCCCGCCGCCACCCTCGATCCGGCACGGATCGGCGACCCGGCACTGCGCCGCCTGGCCGAGAAGGTCGCCGAGGGCCGCCGCCTGTCGAGCGACGACGGGCTCGCGCTCTTCCGGTCGTCCGACATCCTCGGCATCGGCATGCTCGCCGACGCGGCCAATCGGGCGCGGCACGGAGACGTGGTGACGTTCGCCGCGAACCAGCACATAAACCCCACCAACGTCTGCATCCTGCGCAAGACCTGCGTGTTCTGCTCCTACGCGCGCCTGCCGAAGGAAGACGGCGCGTACCGCTACACGCTGGACCAGGTGCTCGGGGAAGCCGAGGCCGCGAGCGACGCCGGCAACCTGACGCGCGAGTTCCACATCGTGGGCGGACTCGACATGAAAGCCGGGCTGGCGTACTACGCGGAGATGTTTCGCGCCCTCAAGGCGCGCCATCCGCACGTGCACATCAAGGCACTCACCGCGGTCGAGATCGCGCACATCGCGCGGATCGAGAAGCGGTCCGTCGCCGAGGTCCTCATCGCGCTCCGCGAGGCCGGACTCGACACCATGCCCGGCGGGGGCGCGGAGGTATTCAGCCGCGGCGTGAGGGCGACGATCGCCGACCGCAAGCTCGCCGCCGAAGACTGGATCGACGTGCACCGGACGGCGCACGGCCTCGGCATCCGCACCAACTGCACGATGCTCTACGGGCACGTCGAGACGATCGGAGATCGCATCGAGCATCTCGCGCTGCTGCGCGACCTGCAGGACGAGACCGGCGGCTTCCTGGCCTACATTCCGCTCGCGTACCACCCCGATCACAACGAGCTGGGCGAGACCCTCGGACGCACCGGCACCGCAACTTCGGCGTACGACGACCTGAAGAACCTCGCGGTCGGCCGGCTCTTTCTCGACAACATCCCGCACATCAAGACGCACTGGATCATGGTCACTCCCTTCCTGTCGCAGACGTCGCTGCACTTCGGCGTCGACGACCTCGAAGGGACGGTGGTCCGCGAGAAAATCTACCACGAGGCAGGCGCCACGACGGCGCAGCACATGGCCCTCGACGACATCCTGCGACTCATTCGCGGAGCCGGCAAGCAGCCCGCCGAGCGCGACTCGTTCTACACCGTGTTGCGCACCTTCGACGATGGCGGGCCGGCGGCCGAGGCGGCCTAGCATGCGGATCGGGCGCATTCCGTACATCAACTGCTATCCGGTGTACGGCGCCATCGATCGCGGCATCGTTCCCCTCGCCGCGGAGCTCGTCGATGGCGTGCCGACGAGTCTCAATGCGCGCATGGCGGACGGCTCGCTCGACGTCAGTGTGGTGTCCGCCGTCGAGTACGCGCGGGCGTCGGAGCGCTACCTCCTGCTGCCCGATCTCGCCATCAGCTGCGACGGACCGGTGCGCAGCGTCATGCTCTTCGCGCGGCGCCCCGCGACCGATCTCGATGGCGCCCGCGTGCTCGTCAGCCGCAGCTCCATGACCAGCGTGGCGCTCCTCGAGCTGCTCTTCGAGCACGTCTGGGGCGTCCATCCCCGTCTCGTACCCGGCGATGCCGAACCGGCCGATCTCGACCAGCTCGAGCGTGAGCCGCACGATGCCCGGCTCGTCATCGGCGATGCCGCCCTCCTGCTCGGGGCTCGGCGCGCCGGCCTGGCCGGAACCGGTGGGCTGCCGATCTATCCACACGCCTACGACCTGGGCGCCGAGTGGAAGGCCTGGACGGGGCGGCCGTTCGTCTTCGCCGTCTGGGTGGCGCAGCGCACCTCCGCGCTCACCGATGCGCTGCGCGCGCACGCCGCCCTCGCGGCCTCGCGCGACTGGGGGCTCGCCCATCTGGACACCCTCGCCGCGCAGGCCGCTTCCGCCACTGGCGTTTCCCTCGACCGGTGCCGAGAGTATCTGTCGGGGCTCGACTACCGCCTCGCCGCACACCACCAGGACGGACTCACTGATTTCTTCCGGCGCCTCGAGGCGGCCGGGCGCGTCCCCGGCGGCGAGCTCGCCTTTCTTCCCGCGGCCTGATCATGCGAGACCTGCTCGACTTCTACGCGAACGCACCGCTTCTCGAGCTCGGCGCCGAAGCCGACCGCGTCCGGGCGGAGAAGCACCCGCGCGGGATCGTGACGTACATCGTGGATCGCAACATCAACTACACGAACGTGTGCGTGGCGGACTGCGGCTTCTGCGCCTTCTACCGGCGGCCGAAGCACGCCGAGGGATACACGCTCTCGTTCGAGCAGATCGGCGCCAAGATCGATGAGGCCAGGACGCTCGGTGCGGTGCAGATCCTGATTCAGGGCGGGCACAACCCGTACATCCCGTTCGAGTGGTATCTCGATCTGTTGCGGTACATCAAGCGCCACCATCCCATTCACATCCACGGGTTCAGCCCGAGCGAAGTGGATTTCTTCGCCACGCTGTTCCGGATGGACGCGCGCGAGGTGATCCGTGAGCTCGTGAAGGCGGGCCTCGACTCCATCCCCGGCGGCGGAGGGGAGATCCTCGTGCAGCGCGTGCGCGATCTCGTCGCCCGCAAGAAGGCCGGCGCGGACCGGTGGCTGGAGATCATGGAGCTCGCGCACCAGGAAGGGATGAAGACGTCCGTCACCATGATGTACGGCCTCGGCGAGACCCTCGCCGAGCGCCTCGAGCACCTCGAGCGCGTCCGCGAGGTGCAGGCGCGCACCGGCGGCTTCACCGCGTTCATCTGCTGGCCGCTCCAGCCCGAAAATACGCCGGAGATGTCCGACCAGCCGAAGACGGATGCGATCGAGTACCTGCGCACGGTGGCGATCGCGCGCATCGTCCTCGAAAACGTGCCCAATCTCCAGGCGAGCTGGGTGACGATGGGCATGAAGATCGGCCAGCTCGCGCTGCGCTTCGGGTGCAACGACTTCGGGTCGCTGATGATCGAGGAGAACGTCGTCTCGGCCGCCAACACCACGCACCGCACGACGATCGGCGAGATGGAGCGGCTGATCGTCGATGCCGGCTTCACCGCGGCGCGGCGGCGCCAGGACTACTCGATCGTGACGCCGGAATCGCATGTCGCGGCCTGACCCGCGGCTCGCGCCGCCGGCGCGGCGAGTGCGCCTCCGCTGATGTCCGCGGCAGCGCGGCGCGCGCGACCTCTTTGATGTCCCCGCGCGCCCCCGCCGCGGCGCCGCTCGTTCGCGTCGGCATCGGGTACGACTCGCACCGCTTCGAGCCGGGTGGACCGATGCGTCTCGGCGGCATTGACGTCGCGGTCGACTATCGGCTGCACGGCCATTCGGATGGCGACGCCATCGCGCACGCGCTCACCGACGCTGTCCTCGGCGCCGTCGGCCTGGGCGACATCGGCGAGATGTTTCCCGACAGCGACCCCGCAAACCGGGACCGCGATTCGATCGAGATGCTTGGCGCCGCCGTGACGCGCGCGCGCGAGGCCGGCTGGCGCGTGCAGCAGGTGGACGTCACCGTGGTCGCCGAGCGACCACCCATCCGACCAAACCGGGAGGCCATGCGGCGCGCGCTGGCGATCCCGCTCGCGATAGCCCCCGCCGAAATCGGCCTCAAGGGCAAGAGCAACGAACGCATGGGGTGGATCGGACGCGAGGAGGGGCTGGCGTGCATCGCCGTCGCGACCCTCGCGCGCAGCATCGCTGGCGGCGAGGGGTAGTGAGCGCCGTGCTCGAGTGGCTGACCGGGCTCCCGCTCGTGGCCCTCTACTCGGC
>CAYLPM010000321.1:0-2746 GCA_964385525.1 uncultured Gemmatimonadaceae bacterium | reverse complement strand
CGCCGCGGGTGCGCGCAATGGAATTGCGGTGAACGACCTCGCAGAGTCGGCAAACGTCGCAGGCGAACCGATCGCGGCACGCGAATGCGGCCAGGGCTGACGCGAAGGGCTATTGCGCCCGCTCCAGGTAGCCCTTGATCGCCTCTCGATAGTTCCGCCCGGTGTGCAACCGCGTCCCGTCGGCGAGAATGATCACCCAGTCGCCCTGGAACCACGGCTGCAGCTCGCGAATCCGGGTGAGATTCACGATCGTGCTCCGGTGCACGCGCATGAACGACTCGCGCGGCAGCCGGCCCTCGAGGCGTGTCATCGTGTCGCGGTGCAGGTACGTCGTGGCGCCGACGTGAAATTTCACGTAGTCATCGGACGCCTCGACCCAGTCGATGTCGCTCACGTTGAGCATCAGGATGCGTCCGTCCACCTTCACCGCCACGCGCCGGAGCTCGTCGCGCGCGCCGTTCGAGAGATACGTCATCAGGCGATCCAGCGGCCCCCGCATGGCATCCGCCTCGTTCGCGCGGACCAGTCGCACCACGCGGTCGATGGCCTCCGCGAAGCGATCGCGGTTGACCGGCTTGAGCAGGTAGTCCAGGGCGTGCACCTCGAACGCGCCGAGCGCGTGCTCGTCGTACGCGGTCACGAAGATCACCGGCGGCATGCGCTCGGCGCCGACCTCTCGCACGACCGCGAGCCCGTCGCGCTCCGGCATCTGAATGTCCAGCAGCACGAGGTCGAACTCCGTTCGCCGCAGCAGGTCCACCGCGGCGAGCCCGCTCGCGCACTCGGCCGCGACCTCGACGTCATCGCGCCCCGCGAGGAGCGTCCGAAGGTGCGCCCGCGCCATCGGCTCATCATCCACGATCAGCGCCCTGAGCGCGCGCGTCATCGCGCTCCTCCGACGACGCCGACGACGCGCGCCGGCCTGAAGTGCATCGGCTGCACGTGATACGGAATCTCGATGTCGACCACGAATCCTCCCGCCGCATCGCCCGCGGCCGTGAAGTCATGCCTGGCACCATACAGTGAGCGCAGTCGCGACCGCGTGTTCCCCAGTCCGACGCCGTCCGACACCGGTACGCCGAACGGCACGCCGATACCGTCGTCCCGGACGCGCAGCCGCAGCATCGCCTCCGTCACCATCGCCGCGATCTCGATCCGCCCAGGCGTCGCGCGCGGTCCGATGCCGTGCCGGATCGCGTTCTCCACGAGCGGCTGCAGGATGAAGTGGGGGACGAGCGCCTCGCGCGCCGCCGGATCGACGGCGATCGTGACCGCGAGCCGGTCGCCGAAACGCACCTGCTGAATGCGCAGATAGTGCTCCAGCATCTCGAGCTCGCGCGAGAGCGGCACCTCCTGTTCGCCGGCCGCGCGCAGCGACAGGCGGAGCAGCTCGCTGAGCCCGGCGACCATTCGCTCGGCGGCGTGCGGGTCGACGTGGATCAGCGCGGTGATGGTGTTCAACGTGTTGAAGAGAAAATGTGGGTGCAACTGCAGCTTGAGACTCTGCAATTGCGCCTCGGTGAGCCGGGCCTCCAGCCGCTCGCCCTCGCGCGCCGCGGTCAGATACCCCGACACGAACCGCTCCTGCATCCACGCCGCGTACGTCGCGACCGCGCCGGCCACGGCCAGGAGCAGCAGCTTCGCGCCCTCATCGAGCAGCGAGAGCGACTCCGTCATCCGCGCCGTCACCGGACTCAGGACGACGTCCACGCGACCCCCGGCCGCCAGCGCGATGAGCAACCCCGCATACGCCGCTACGGTCAGCGCTGCCACCAGCCCGGCCCGTGCCGCCGACGACGCGATCGGCCGCGCACCGAGAATGATGAAGTACGCGACGAAGATCGGCGACCCGAGCGCGAGCGCCGCCGACTGCGCGTCGGCGTACGAGGCGATGATCGCGGTCACGGCGGTGATGTCGACGAGTGCGTTCGTGATCACCAGCCAACCCGGCAGAAGCCGCCGCCCGTAGAACAGCGGATACTGCGCGCACGTCCAGAGCAGCGTCGGGACGAGCACGAGGACGTTGGCCCGGTTGAGCGCCGGCGTGAGGCTCGGCGCATAGGCGAGCGCGGCGACCCCGAGCAGCAGCAGAATCGCGATGCGAATGGCGTTGAGCAGGCGCTCCGCCCGATCCCGCTGCACCAGTAGCAGCGCCCGCGCCGAGTCCGGGACGGAATCGAGCTCCGGCGAGGGCGGCGGCGGGGTCGGGAGCCTGAGGTGGGCGGAGATTTCCATGCGATACCATATGCGTCGGCAATGTGACGAGCAACATCGAGCCGCCACTTCGGGTGCGCGTCATGGTTCGCCGGTGCCTCGCGCCGGGAGCGGCTCGATCACCGCTACGGTGGGCACCGGTCGACTCCAGACCGGCTTCCCGATGTGGCTCCAGGATCGAGTGTGGCTCCAGGATCGAGTGTAATTCCAGGATCGAGTGTGGTTCCGGGATCGAGTGTGGCTCCAGAATCGAGCCCACGCGGTGAGAACGGGAGGCAGGCGCCGCGGGGCCGACGGAGGCGGACCGATGCCTCCGCGATGATGAGGGGCGAACCGTGACCGCCGGCGGCCGCGCGCGCGTTCCGTGACGCCGCAAGGTGCGTCGGACCGAGCGGACCACCGTCATCTGCGCGTCACGCCGCCAAGCCTTCGCGTGCACCAAATCGCCGCACTGATGGCGGAATGCTGCGCATCCGACCCACTGGACGGCGATCACGGGCGGGCAGCCCGTCAGGAGATCCCCGACACGAGT
>CAYLPM010000320.1:0-5301 GCA_964385525.1 uncultured Gemmatimonadaceae bacterium | reverse complement strand
TTCGTCGTCGTCGGACCGGGTCTTGGGAGGCTGACTGAAGCGCTCCCCAAGGGTCCGGAGCTCGCCAAGCTGGTCCTCATCGAGCTCGGGGTAGCGGTCGCGAACGTATCCCATCGTGTCGGCGAACCACTCGGCCTGATGCTCGGGGGCGGCGCCAATCACGCCGCAGCGGATCACGTGCTGGAACAACTCGTCTCGTGCCTGCTCGAACGGTGTCGGCGCGGCCTGGACGCGACTACGGGTTTTTCTGGCCATTTACGCTCATCGGGAAAAGACTCGACAATTTACACGGTTTCATAAGTGGTTTCCAGTTGTGAGACTGCATCATGCGGGCCGGCGCGCCCGCTCAACAGGACTACGCATGAACGGGGCTGGACGCTGAGTGGCGCTGCGCATCGGTCCGGCATCGGTCTCAGCCGGTGCCGACCGTCTCTCTGATGAAACCAATGATCTCCTCGGCCACTCGAGAGGGATCCTCCTCGGGGAGCAGCCGGGCCAGACCCGGGAACCGGACGAGCCGCGAGCCGGGGAGCGCGTTGGCAAGGCGGTCCGGAAGGCGCGGATCCAGCCATTTGTCCTCCTCGCCCCACAGGATCAGCGTCGGTGCGCGCACGGCACGCAGGTCGAGTTCCTCGAGGTCGGCCGCGCGAATGGAGCGCGCCAGGACCAGGAGGTGACTCACGCCCTCGCGGCCGACGTAGGGCGCCAGATAGCGTGCGACGAGCCTCGGCGGCATGTGGTCGGGGCTCACCACGCTCCCCTGCAGAATCGGCGCGAGCAGGGGTGCCGCGCCCATCACGCCCTGCGAGACGCGGAGAACGAACCGGGCCGTGTTGCGGTTGAGCGTGCGCAGATCGGTGCCCGCCACCTCGTCGAGCGCGATGCTGTTGATCAGGATGAGCCGCTCCACGCGGTCCGGCCGCGTAGCCGCGAGCCGCAGCGCGACGCCGCCACCGAGATCCACCCCGACGATCGTGGCCCGCGGGAGCCGCAGCGCGGTGAGTGCCGTGTCCAGGTACTCGGACTGCGCGGCGATCGAGAAATCGGCGTCGTACGGCCGGTCCGACTCGCCATGGCCGAACAGGTCGATCGCGTACGCGGTACACGCGGCCTCGGCGAGCAGCGGCCCGACGTGCCGCCAGAGGAAACTGCACGTCCCGAAGCCGTGTACGAGCAGGATCGGGGGGCCGCCGTGCCCGAATCGCGCGACGTGCATCGCGCCGGGACCGATCGGAATCCTGAGCAGATCAGCGTCGATGTGAACCTCCGGGCCGGCGCCCTGCGCGATGTGAGTGGCGCAGAACCTCATCGTGCGCGGCACGCGGGTCAAGGAGGTCGCGCGCTTGCGGTTTCGTGGGATCGGCGCGGCAACTAGGTTTCTTCGGGGCAGGCGGCCTCGTCTCTCTACACCGACGGGAGCCATCCCGTCCTCCGGGAAGATCGATGAGCCACCCCCCAGCACCGGAGGCTGCAGGATGTCGGACCAGACATACGACGATGGGCGGGCGCGCAATCTGGAAGCGCTGCTCCGCACCCTCGCGAAGCGGATCACCGAACTGAACGAACGCGACGAGCTCCTCAGGCACGCGGGGGAGCTGATGCGGTTGATCGGAGACGTGCGCAGCGAGCTGTTTCACTACGAGGTGCGAGCGACCTACGACACGCCGGAGATCGCCGAGTCGCGCCGGATCGTTCGCGAGGCCACGAACGCCGACGAGGGGAAATGGGAAAGCAGCGAGTGGAAACGGGGCGAGGAGGACGAGGACAGCGAGTGGTGAAGCAGCGGGGCCGCCAGCAGGCGTCTGCTCGCCGCTTCTACGTCACCCTCGGCATCATCGCGTCTCTCGGCGCCGTCGGGCTGATCTACGTTCTGACCCGCCCGGGCGCGCCGCAGCTCGCGCAGACGATCGATCCGAACGCGCCGCTCCCGGATGCGCAGCCGTACGTGCTCGGCGACACGACCTCGCCGGTCCGCATCATGGAGTTCGCGGACTACCAGTGCCCGGCCTGCGCGGACTTCGCGGTGATCACCGAGCCCGACGTTCGCCGGCGCATCGTCCAGGAAGGGCTGGCCAGCTACCACTACTACGACTACCCGCTCCCCCAGCATCGCAACTCCATCCCGGCCTCGCTCGCCGCGGCGTGCGCCGCCGATCAGGGTCGCTTCTGGGAGATGCACGACCGGTTG
Source organism: uncultured Gemmatimonadaceae bacterium (assembly GCA_964385525.1). Classification (GTDB taxonomy): domain Bacteria; phylum Gemmatimonadota; class Gemmatimonadetes; order Gemmatimonadales; family Gemmatimonadaceae; genus DATKCV01. The sequence continues at coordinate 3,113 of CAYLPM010000320.1, read as the reverse complement.
TACAACGAGCAGGACCGGTGGGCCTTCGAGCGCAACCCGAAGGGCAGGTTCGAAGATTATGCGCGCGAGATCGGGATCGACGCGGGGGCCTGGGAGGCGTGCTACGATGACCGCCGGCACCTCGGTCGCGTGCAGGCGAACGCCGCGGTCGGCGCGCAGCTCGGCGTCGGCTCGACGCCCTCGTTCGTCATCAACGGGCAGCTGATCCCCGGCTCGCTGGGGTACGATCGCATCCGGGCCCTCGTGGATTCGGCCGCCGCCCGCGCGCCGCGCACCGACACGGCCAGTGGAGGCGCGCTGCGGTGACGAAGCGCATGCTGGTCGCGCTTCTCTCCCTCATCGGTACCTTCATTGCCACCTATCTCGCGCTCTACAAGCTCGGGTGGCTCGGAGCGCTGAGCTGCTCGGTCGGCTCGTGCGAGACGGTGCAGCAGTCGCCGTGGGCGACGTTTCTCGGGCTGCCGGTCGCCGTGTGGGGCGTCGGTTTCTATCTCGCGACGCTGGCCGTTGCGCTGCTCGGCGTGCAGGAACGGTTCGCGGATTCGCGGACCATCTCGCTCGCGCTCGTCGCGCTGACCGGGTGGGGTGTGCTGTTCTCGGGGTGGCTGACATACATCGAGCTGTTCGTCATCTACGCGATCTGCCAGTGGTGCGTCGTCTCGGCGATCATCGTGCTCGGGCTGTTCGTGCTGAGCATCATGGATCTGCGGGAGAACGGCGAAACGCGAAGTGGTCAGTGGTCGGCCCTCGGTGAACAGTGAGCGCTCACTGCTCACCGATCACCCACCGCCGACCACCGACTACTTCGAATTCTGGAGCCCTTTCGTCGGGGCTGAATGGGCGCGCGGTCAGATCCGCCGGATCCGCTGCCGTCCCTCGAGTGCTTCCTCCAGCCTGATCGGCGGGCGGTCCTCACCCCGCGGGGGCTCGCCGCCGCGGCGGCGGTGGGGGATCAGCTCCTCGCCGAGCACCACCAGCGTGCGCGTCGCGACCATGCTCGCGAGCGGCTCGGGGATCCCCATCAGTCGGATGTAGGTGTCGATGGCGCGGTCGAAGGACATGTCCTCCATCAGCGTGTCGACGAACATGAGTGCGTTGTCGACGTGGGCGCGGATGGCGTGCTCCTCGGCGCGCGCCTGGGCGAGTCGCAGGCGGCGCTCGGCGTCGGTCGACAGCTTGCGCGAAAAGATGGTCCAGGGAAAGAGGCGGTCCAGCATGGACCCGTCCTGGCAGAGGTACACGGGCGCGACCTGGAACTGCGTCGAACCACAGGGCACATAATATACCATGGCCGGGGCGAGCGCACGGGAGCGAACGCGCAACGGGGTGTGCTCCGTGCGTAGGAATCCCGAAGCGCCGCCGGCTCGACGCACTCCCGTTGCTCGGCGCGCATCCAGGCCTCGTCCGACTCCGGCTAGCTCTCCCGGTCTTCGTACTGGTCCTTCAGCGCCGCGACCACCGCGGGGTCCGCGAGCGTCGTCGTGTCGCCGAGCGCGCGCCCTTCGGCGATGTCGCGCAGCAGGCGCCGCATGATCTTGCCGGAGCGGGTCTTGGGGAGATCCGCCGAGAAGAGGATGTCATCCGGGCGCGCGATGGCGCCGATCTTCTCGACCACGAAATCCCGCAGCTCATCGCGGAGCGCGGGTGAGGGGTGCTTGCCGGTGCGGAGCGTGACGAACGCCGCCACCGCCTGCCCCTTCAGCTCGTGCGCCTTGCCCACCACCGCGGCCTCCGCGACCGCCGGATGCTCCACCAGCGCGGACTCGACCTCCATCGTACCGATCCGGTGTCCGGCGACGTTCAGGACGTCGTCGACGCGGCCGAGGATCCAGTAATAGCCGTCATCATCGCGTTTGGCGCCATCGCCCGGAAAGTAGAGATCGGGGCGGCCGGGCCACTTGGTGAAGTAGGTCTCCACGTAGCGGTCGTCGTCGCCCCAGATCGTGCGCAGCATCGACGGCCACGGCTTGTCGAGGGTGAGCAGGCCGCCGCCGACCGGCACTTCGTTCCCCTGTGAGTCGAGGAGATTGGCCGAGAAGCCGGGAAGCGGCATGGTCGCGCTGCCCGGCTTGGTCTCGGTGAGTCCGGGGAGCGGCGAGATCACGATCGCGCCGGTCTCCGTCTGCCACCACGTGTCGACGATCGGACAGCGATTGCCGCCGATGTGCTCCTGATACCACATCCACGCCTCGGGGTTGATCGGCTCGCCGACGGAGCCGAGCAGCCGCAGCCGCGAGAGGTCGTGCTTCGCCGGATGCTCGGCGCCCCACTTCATGAAGGCGCGGATCGCGGTCGGCGCGGTGTAGAGGATCGTCACGCCGTACCGTTCGCAGATGTCCCAGAAGCGGTCCTTCTCCGGCCAATCTGGTGCGCCCTCGTACATGACGCACGTGGCGCCGTTGGCCAGGGGTCCGTAGACGATGTAGGAGTGCCCGGTCACCCACCCGACGTCCGCGGTGCACCAGAAGACGTCGTCCTCCTTGAGATCGAAGACGAACTTCGTCGTCGCGGCGACGGCGGTGAGATAGCCGCCGGTCGTGTGCACGATCCCCTTCGGCTTGCCCGTCGTCCCCGACGTGTAGAGGATGTAGAGCACATCCTCGGCGTCCATGTGTTCGGGCTCGCACTCGGCCTTCGCATCCTGCATCAGCCGATGCCACCAGTGATCGCGGCCTTCCTGCATGCGCGCGGACGCCTCGTTGCCCCCCGATCCCGGCCGCCGCATCACGACGATGACGTGCTCGATCGAAGGGGTCTCCTCGAGCGCCTTGTCCGCGTTGCGCTTCAGCGGGACGATCTGCCCACGGCGGTAGCCGACGTCGGCCGTGATGAGGACCCTGCACTCGGCGTCGTTGATGCGGTCGCGCAGCGAGTCCGGAGAGAATCCGCCGAAGACTACGGAGTGGATGGCGCCGATCCGCGTGCAGGCGAGCATTGCGATGGCGGCTTCGGGAACGAGCGGCAGGTAGATGGCGATGCGGTCGCCGCGCCGCACGCCGAGCGACTTCAGCACGTTCGCGAACTTCGTGACCTCGACGTAGAGATCCCAGTAGGTGAGCGTGCGCCGGTCACCCGGCTCGCCTTCCCACACGAGCGCCGCCTTGTTGCGCCGC
>CAYLPM010000319.1:0-4584 GCA_964385525.1 uncultured Gemmatimonadaceae bacterium | reverse complement strand
GCCGGGGGCGGTCTCCGCGGCGCGGCGCAGCGCATCGACCGCGCGCTGGCCGTCGCTCACCACCGCCGCGTCGATCGACTCGGCGATCCAGCGATGGTAGTCGCTCAGCTCTGCGGCGCGCGAGAGGACGACCCTCAGCACCGTGTCGAGCGACGCCCACTGGCGCGTATTGAAGTACGCCCCGGCCGCGTGCACGAGAGGCACGAGGAACGTGGTGTCGAGCGCATACGCCTGCCGGAGATCCGGTGCCGCGCCGCGATAATCCTGGGAGACGTACCGCTCGAGGGCGCGGTCGAACGCCTGGTACGCCTCGAACCGAGGCGGGCGGCGGCCGATTCCGGGCACGTTCTCGAACCGCTCGTCCGCCCAGATCGCGACCGCGCCCATCAGGCGATCGCGCAGCGTCCGGATCGCCAGGTGCGCCGAGTCGCGCGGCGCCGAGACCGTCGGCGGAGCACCGAGCAGGCGACCGGCGCTCGCATCCGAAACCTCGACACGAAACTGGAGCGAATCGCCGACCAGATAGTACGCGCCGGTGACCACCGTGCCGGCCCCCGTTTCATTGCGCAGGAGGGCCACGGGATCGCCCGCGCGTCCTGCGGCGCGCTCGGCGCGCGCGTGCTCGGACGCCTGCCGCGCCGAGGGCCACGGCACGACGTCGACGAGCCCCGTTTCCTGAAGGCCCTGCGTGAGCCAGTCACCGGCCATGCGCCCCCAGTAGTCGAGCGCCGGATCGCCGGTCTCGTTGGCGAGCGTGGCGACGGCGATCGGCGATCGGACGCCGCCCGTCGGGGGCGCGTCGCCGCGCACGAGCGGTCGGATCGCGACCGCTATGAGCAGGAGCACGGGCACCGCGCCGATCGCGAACGTTCGCGACCGAACGCTGCGGACAGCGACGAGCGCGCGGTCGGAGATCCGATGCTCGCCGCTCGACAGGCGGGACAGTGTGTCGAGAATCGCATTCGCATCGGCGGGGCGGTCGGTCGGATGCAGCGCGAGACAGCGCTCGATCAGGGCCGCGAGCGGGCGCGGAATCCCAGGGCGTCGGAGCGGCCGCATCAGGCGCGCGCCGCTCGTCGCCCGTTCGTCGTCCGTCGGCAGGCGGCCGGTGAGCATCTCGTACGCGAGCAGTCCCCAACCGTACAGGTCGGCGCGGTGATCGATCGCGCCGTCGCCACGCGTCTGCTCGGGCGCCATGTAGGCGAGCGTGCCGACGACGACGCCCATGCCCGTGTGATGATCCTCGCCGGTGACCGGCTCGAGCAGCTTGGCGACGCCGAAGTCCATGAGGAACGCGTGGTCGCCCGCGCACAGCACGTTGCCCGGCTTGAGATCACGGTGGATCACGCCCGCGGCGTGCGCATGCGCGAGCGCCGTGGCGATGTCCTTGAGCAGCGTGAGGGCCTCGCCGAGCGGTAGCACGCGGACGCGTTCGAGTCGCGCGCGCAGTGTTTCGCCGTCGACGAACGGCATCACGTAGTAGAGCAGCCCATCGACCTCGCCGGAGTCGATCAGCCCGACGATGTGCGGGTGCGACAGACGGGCGGCGATGCGGATCTCGCGCAGGAAGCGATCGCCGCCCCACCACGCGGCGAGATCGGGGCTGAGGACCTTGATGACGACGGCTCGATCGTGCTTGCGCTCGCGCGCGAGGAAGACCGTCGACATGCCGCCGGCGCCGAGCTCGCGCTCGACGACGTAGCGCGCCTCGAACGCGCGTGTGACGCGCTCCTGGAGCGACGATGGCAGCGGCGGCGCGAAGTCCAGCAGCCCGCGCACCTCGTGCGCCGCGATCAGCCGCTGCACCTCGTCGCGCAGCGCGGGATCGTGCGGGCACGCCTCGGCGAGCCACTCGGCGCGCTCGCTCTCGGGGCGCTCGAGGGCACTCTCGAACAGCTTTTCGACTTCCGTCCAGTTGGAATCCGGCATGGTGCGATCCGCTCAAGCCGAGCCGGCGGGGTAGATCTCCTTGTAGAGCCAGGCGCGCGCCTTCACCCAGTCGCGCTGGATGGTGCGTTCGGTGACGCCGAGGACTTCCGCGATCTCGCGTTCGGTGAGTCCGGCGAAGTAGCGATACTCGACTACGGCGCGGAGGCGGGGCTCGACCTGCTCGAGTCGCGCCAGCGCCTCGTCGAGGGCGAGCAGCTCGTCGTCGGGGACGGGGAGTGGCGAGTCGGCGTCGCCGAGCGTGACGTGTTCCGCGCCGCCGCCGCGCTTCTCCGCCTGTCGCCGGCGGGCGTGATCGACGAGGAGCTGCCGCACCGCGCGCGCCGCGACGGCGAGGAAGTGCGAGCGGTCCTGCCACGCAATGCCGGTGGCGCCGACGAGCTTGAAGTACGCCTCGTGCACGAGCTCCGTCGCCTGGAGCGTGTGCGATGCGCGCTCGCGGACGAGGGCCTGCCGGGCGACGCGCCGCAGCTCGTCGTAGACGAGCGGATACAGGCGATCGAGCGCCTCCTGGTCACCGGTCTGGAGCCGGTGCAGGAGCCGCGTGACTTCGCCGTCGCCGCGTTCCGCCGCCTGAGTCATGCGGCGTACAGTGACACGGGCCGGCAGAGGGATGCAAGCCCGTCGACGTGCCCAGCTCGCTGGAAAACAAATGGTCCGCGGTTGCCCGCGGAGAAACAGGAGGTTCGTGATGCGATGCGCGGGCCGCGCCGGATCCCGACGCGGCCCGCGCACCACAGGTTCCAGGGAGCTTCAGAACCGCGACGACCCCAGCCGCACATCCCCTCCACCCCACGTCGTCTCATAACGCTCGTCGACTTCGGCTGCCTCCGCGAGCTTGTTCTGGGCGACGAGCGCTCGAGACAAGCCGCGCAACGACCAGCCGTTCTCCGGCAACTTTCGCAGGTCCTCCAGATAGACCCGCTCCGCTTCAGCGTTCCGACCGATGTCCAGCAACGCGGCGCCCAGCAGGTGCCGCACCGGCTGATGCCAGTAGGGCGGCTCCATGTACGAGAGCTGGTCCTCGAGCTCCACCGCCGCACGCAGGTCGGCGATGCCCTTCTGCGTGTCGCCGCGCTTGAGGGCGATGTCGCCCGCGAGCGCGCGAACCGCGATCGTCAGCACCGTACGCGCGGGCTCGACGACCACCTGACTCGCGCTGTGGCGGACGGAATCGAGTGCGGCCGCCGCCTCCGCCGGACGACCCGAGGCAGAGAACGCGAGACCGCGCGCATAGTGGGCGAGCCCCGTCGACACGCGGAGATCCGTCGGGGGCACGGGCGCCGCGATCACCTCCTCCCAGCGACCGAAGGTCGCGAGCAGGAGGTGCCGGTACGGCACGAGCCCCTGGAGCTCCGGCACCGCGCGCGCGAGCTCGGGGGGGGTCTTCTCGACGACCCTCGCCGCCGCGTCGAGCGCCTGTTGACTGCGACCGGACAGCATCGCCGCGAACGCCAGGAAGTGATAGTTGTGTGGATAGTACATTGCCGGGTAGACCCCGCTCGGCCGCTGGTCGCCGATGTACGTCTCATCCGCGTGCACGGCGTGAATGTTGGCCTGGATCGCATCGGCGTAGCGGCCGACGCGGATGTAGATGTGGCCGGGCATGTGTACAATGTGACCGGCCGCGGGCATGGTTGCCGCAAGACGCTCGGCGCACGGGACGGCTCGATCCGGCTGCATCGCCTCGACGGCATGGATGTAGAAGTGGCACGCCCCCGGGTGCATCGGATTGCGATCCACCACGCGCTCGAGGCTGGCCAGGATCTCGGCGGTGCCGGTGCGGGGCTTCGCATCCTTCGTCCAGTAGTTCCACGGCGTGAGATCCATCATCGCCTCCGCGTACAGCGTGGCGGCTTCGAGGTCGTCCGGGTAGCGGCGAACCACGTCCGCCATCGCGCGAGCGTACGCCGAGTCGAGCGTGGCGCGATTGGCGGGCGGCACAGCGGTGTAGCGTTCGGCGAGCGCGGCGATCAGTGCACGCTCGCGCTCGGTGGCGTTCGAGGCGGCTAGCGCTTTGCGGACAGCCTCGTATGCGCGGGCGCCGGAGGCCGAGTCCATCGGCACGTTGATGTTCGGGCCGAGCGCGAGCGCGGTCCCCCAGTAGCACATCGCGCAGTCGGGGTCGAGGCGCGCGGCTTCGTCGAACGCCCGCACCGCCTCGGCGTGGTTGAAGGCATAGGTGAGGCGGAGGCCCTGATCGAAGTACCGCTGCGCGAGGGAATCGTCGGTGGAGATCGCGTAGTGGTGCTCGCCGAGGCCGTCGATGAGGGGCACGGGATCGGTCACGGTGGTGGCATCAGTGCCTTCGGCGCTGGTCGCGCAGGCGGCGGCGAAGGCGAGGATCGGGAGAAGGAGCGCTGCACGTGAGGCGTGCGGGGGTCGGGTCGGAAACATGGTCGCCTCGGGAGAGGGGAAGGTCGTGGGTGTGATGGGGTCGATGGGGGATGCGTGAGGGGGGAGGAGGAGGCGACATCTGACAGCCTGACGGCGTAATGCGCGCGGGGGACGGCGGGGGACGGCGGGGGACGGCGGGGGGAGGCGTGAGGACGGCGTGTCGGGTGACTGAAAGGGGCGTGTCGGAGGAGGGCGGGGACAGCGAACGGCGGACGGGTCAACGGCGTGCTGGTTGGTTAC
>CAYLPM010000318.1:0-1639 GCA_964385525.1 uncultured Gemmatimonadaceae bacterium | reverse complement strand
AGACGTTCAGCACCACGTCCATCGACCCGCCGGTGACGCCGAGCCCGCGCAGGCGCACGTCGTTCAGAGTGACCACCGGCTCCTCGAAGACCTGCCGGCCGATCGTCGCGCAGCTCGCGCCCGCCGCCACCGCCATCACGATCGCAGCCAGCGTTCGGGAAGACTGCCTCACGAGATCATTCACTGGACTCCTCCATTCCTCGCTTCGTCCGACCCACCCCTCGCTCTCCCCCTCCCCCTTCCCTCCCCTCTTCCGCGTGCTCCCCGGCGCTCGACTCCCGCGCGACGTCGCCGGTCGGCGGCGACCCCGCGGTGCTGGTCGTGCCCGTCGCGGCCGAGCCACCCGACGCGCGGTCACGAAGCTCGCGCCACCACGCCAGCCGCTTCGCGACTTCCTTCTCGAAGCCCAACCCGCCGGGCTCGTAGAAAGTCCGATCGCGCAACGCATCAGGGAGGTAGTCCTGCGGAATGTACGCCTCCGGGACGCCGTGTGCGTACTGGTACCCCGCGCCATATCCCAGTTCCTTCATGAGCGCGGTCGGCGCGTTCCGGATGTGCATCGGCACCGGTTCGGCGGGTGTCTCGCGGGCCGCCTCGAGCGCCGCCCCGAGCGCTACCTTGGCGCTGTTCGACTTGGGCGCGGTCGCCAGGTAGATCGTCATCTCGGCCAGCGGCAGATACCCTTCCGGCGCGCCGAGCATGTGATAGGCGTCGCGTGCCGCCACTGCGAGCTGAAGCGCGTTCGGATCGGCCAACCCGACATCCTCCGCCGCCATCGCGATCGCGCGGCGGAAGATCGTCATGGGATCCTCCCCGCCGTCGAGCATCCGCGCCATCCAGTACAGCGCGCCTTGCGGATCGCTGCCGCGCAGCGACTTGTGATAGGCAGACAGCAGATTGTAGTGCTCCTCCCCTCCCTTGTCGTAGCGGGCGAAGCGTCGCTGAAGTGCACCCTGCGCCACCTCGAGCGTGATCGACCCGCCTTCGCCGACGTGTCCCGCCGCGGCCTCCAGCACCGTGAGCGCGCGCCGCGCATCGCCGTCCGCTTCACGCGCGATGAGCTCGATCGCCGCATCGTCTGCGCGGAGCTTCATGGCGCCGAGCCCGCGCTCCGCGTCGATGAGTGCCAGGTGCAGCACCCGCCGAACGTCCTCGGCCTCGAGCGGCTGGAGCACGAACACGCGCGTGCGCGACAGCAGCGCGCCGTTGATCTCGAAGCTGGGATTCTCCGTGGTCGCGCCGATCAGCATGAACGTTCCCTCCTCGACGTGCGGGAGGATCGTGTCCTGCTGCCCCTTGTTGAGCCGGTGGATCTCGTCGATGAACGTGATCGTCCGTCCGCCCCCGGTATCGAGCCGGGTCTGTGCCTCGGCCGCGATCTGCCGGATGCGCGGCACGCCCTCGCTCACCGCACTGAATGGCACGAAGGCGCTGTCGGAGCTGTTGGCGATGAGGCGGGCGAGGGTGGTCTTCCCCGACCCCGGCGGGCCCCAGAGGATGATCGACCCGACGCTTCCCTGCTCGATCGCGCGCCTGAGCGGACGCGCCGTCGCGAGCAGGTGCTCCTGCCCCACGAACTCCCCCAGCTCAACCGGCCGCATCCGCGCCGCCAACGGCTGCGCCCCCACCGGCACCGCCG
>CAYLPM010000317.1:0-6967 GCA_964385525.1 uncultured Gemmatimonadaceae bacterium | reverse complement strand
CGCTCCACGCCGTCAGTCCGGAATCACTCCGTCCGGCAGCACGTAGGTCAGCGGATCGACGGGTCGCCCGTTGACGTGAATCTCGTAATGGAGATGCGGCCCGGCGGCGAGGCCCGAGTTGCCGACGTTGGCGATCACCTGACCGCGGGTGACCCGCTGGCCGGCGCGAACCGAAATCTTCGAGCAATGCGCGTATCGCGTCTTGATCCCGTTCGCGTGCTCGATCTCGAGCATCAGACCGTAGCCGCGTTGCCTGGAGATCTTCGTCACGCGCCCGGCGGCGGGGGCGACGATCGGCGCGCCCATCGGGGCACTGACGTCGATCCCCTCATGGGGGCGAGTGATGTGGAGGATCGGGTGGCGACGATTGCGCGAGAAGGCGCTCGAAAGCCACCCGGACGTGGGCATGATCGATGGCGTCGCCGCCAGTCGCTCGGCGTGCGTCGCCAGCGTGTCCGCGACTTCCTTGAAACTGGCGCTCAGAATGTTCGCGCGGCGGATCAGGCCGTCGATGTCATTGCGGGCGCCGAACGCGAGCCCAGCGAGCGCGGGATCACTGTCGAAGAGCGGGTCGGATTCGACGTCGGGCAGCCCTGGCCCGCCGATCCCTGCTTCCCGGACCTCCTGCCCGACCACCGGGAGACCGGCCAGCAGACGAAGCTGCTCGTCCCGCTTCCCGATCATCGTGATCGTATCCTGCAGCACCGTCAGGCGGCTGCGCAGATCCTCGAGCTCGTCGCTCAAGGCCCCGGCGGAGCGATCCCAGCCGCCGGGGCGACTGAACTCGCTGATCAGAACTCCACACGCCACGAGCACGATGAGCCCGGCCACCGACGCGGTGGTCGTGAGCACACGAATCATGCGCTCCGAGACCGCGATGGTTCGGGGGGAATCGCTCCCATGGGGGACGATCAGCAGGGTCCAGCGGCGGGCCATGCGCTCTCCTCTTGGACTAGGCACACTGGGATGACGGGCGGCCGACCTCAGCCGTAACGCCCACAAAGCTAGGATCGGGCCAGGCGAATCGTCAATAACGTTGCCGCCGGACTGAGCCGGCCGCAATCGCCTATCTCATTCAGAGTGTGTGACTTCCGTCACTATGCCCAAGGCGTGCGGAATCCGTCCCGGCAGGCTACCTGGCGCTGTCCCGAGGGAACAAGGGCTCCCCTTTCGTGACCCGCCACCCCGACGGATTCAAATGTTCCAGACCCTCGAATCGCTGCTCCAGGACCGAGCCCGGCGCTCCGAGCTGGCGCCAGAGCGTCTCCGACCTGCCCGGCATGAAGGGCGCGAGCAGGATCGCCTGCCGAGCGAGCTGTCGCGCCAGAGCGGCCAGGGTCGACTCCAGCTCCGCCCGCAGGGCCGGGTCCTTGGCCAGGCTCCAGGGCTTTTGCCGGTCCACGTACTCGTTGCCGCGGCCGACCGTGGACCACACCGCCTTCAGTCCCTCGTGCAGGAGATAGCCCCGGCTGCCGTCCAGCGCGGCGTGGTAGGTCGCGACGTCGGCCGCGTCGAGGCGGTCGAGCTCCGTCGGCTCTCCCGGCGGCACGGTGCCGCCGCAGTACCGCTCGATCATGGAGATGGTCCGGCTGGCCAGATTCCCGAAGGCGTTCGCGAGGTCGGCGTTGTAGCGCTCGCCGAACCGCTCCCAGGAGAAGTTGCCGTCGGCGTCGAACGGTACTTCGCGCAGAAGGAAGTAGCGCAACGGGTCCGGGCCGAACCGGGTGATCGCCTCCGAGAGGTCGAGGGGAACGCCGGCCGACTTGCTGAATCGCTCGCCGCCGAACTGAACCCACCCGTGCGCCCACACCCGCGTCGGCAGCGGCAGCTCGGCCGCCTGGAGGATCGCCGGCCAGATCACCGCGTGGAAGCGCGTGATGTCCTTGCCGATCACGTGGACATCGGCGGGCCAGCGCGCCTCGTATCCCCGGTCCGGAAACCCCGTGGCGGTCAGGTAGTTCGGGAGTGCGTCGAACCAGACGTAGGTCGTCTGCCGCTCCCCGGTGCTGAGCGGTGCCGGGAAGGGAACCCCCCAGTCCAGGCGCGCCCGGCTCGCCGAGATGTCGTCGAGGCCCCGCTCGAGTAGCGCGAGGATCTCGTTCCGCCGGCTCTCCGGCTGGAGAAACTCCGGGCGCTCGCGAAGCAGTCGCTTCAGGAACGGCTCGTATTTGCTGAGCCGGAAGAACCAGTTGCGTTCCTCCACCCAGTCGAGCACGCGCGAGGGGTGCAGCACGCATTTCCCATCGACGATTTCGCCGTCCTGCTTGAACGCCTCGCATCCGACGCAGTACCACCCCGTGTAAGACCGTTCGTAGAAGTCATCGGGGCTGGCGTCGAAGATCCGCTTGATGAGCGCGCGTACACCGCTCTTGTGCTCGGCCGCGGTCGTCCGGATGAACTGGTCGTACGAGATCGCGAGTCGATCCCACATCGCCTGGAAGAGCGCGGCGATGGTCTCCACCTGCTCCTGCGGCGTCACGCCTCGCTCGGCCGCCTTCTGCGCGACCTTCTGACCGTGTTCGTCCATCCCGATGAGGAAATGGACGTCGTCGCCGCGCATGCGCCGGTACCGCGCGATCGCGTCGGCCCCGATTTTCTCGAACGCGTGCCCGATGTGCGGCTCGCCGTTCGCGTAGTCGATGGCGGTCGTGATGTAGAACTTGCTCACCTACTCTCCGGATGGGGGCGAACCCGGCGCCGACCCGCCGCCGCGGGTGCGCCGTCCGCCGCGCCGGCCGCGCCGCCGGCCGGTGCGTCGCTCGGCCCCCGCGTCGTCCTCGCGCTCCCGCTCGTCGCCCGGGTCCGGGCGGCCTTCCGAGGTCGCGGTCGCGATCGGAGAGTCGACGTCGACGGCGGTCTCGCTCGAGCCGGGCGAGTCGCCCGAGCCTTGCGCCGACGCCTCCGGCGCCGATTCGGCAAGCTCCCGCCGCAGCTCGGGCAACGGCACGGTGCGAAACTCGCCATCGGCGCCACGCAGCGTCACGCGCTCGCGGAAGATGTCGTTCGCAATGACCTTCTCTTCTCCGCGCGTCGTGCGAATCAGGCGCCCTTCCTTTGGAAAGCGCTTCCGGCTCTGGACGTAGAACTCGTGCTCGTAGCGCAGGCAGCACATCAGTCGCCCGCACGCGCCGGAGATCTGCGACGGATTGAGCGACAATCGCTGGTCCTTGGCCACGCCGAGGTTTACCGGCCGCAATTCCGGGAGCCAGGAGGCCGAGCAGTACTGACGGCCGCACCGTCCGATCCCATCGAGGCGCTTGGCCTCATCCCGGACGCCGATCTGCTTGAGCTCGATGCGGGTGCGGAACATCGACGCGAGCTCCCGCACCAGCGTGCGAAAGTCGACGCGCTTCTCCGCCGTGAAGTAGAAGGTCAGCTTCTTCCGGTCCCACTGCCATTCGGCGTCGGACAGCTTCATGAGGAGATTGTTGGCCCGCACCCGCTCCATCGCTTTCCGTCGCGCGTCTTCGTCATGCGATCGCAGCTCATCCGCCCGGCGGATCTCCTCCACGGACGCGATGCGTCGGGCCTTGCGCGACGGCTGCTCCGCGCCGCTGCCGTGCGCGCACCCCGTACAGCGTTTGGCCGCGTCGTCGCCCACCGCGTGCACGCGCCCGAGATCCTCCCCCCGGTCGGCCTCGACGACGACCGCCGCCCGAACCGGCGGCGGCGCCTCGCCATCCCAGAGGAAGAACTCCTTGCGGTTGCCCTTGAAGGCGACTTCGATCAGGTGCGACATGAATGCAAGATGAGGAAGAACGGACACAGGGTACTGAATACCAGGTACTGAATACCGAGTATTGCGTGCTGCGTACTGCTCGAGCGTCCTGGAGACTATTAGCGCCAATAGTGGCCGTCACGCCACTCGAGCAGTACGTAATATGTAGTAGTCGGTACGGTGGTCCTCCTCGACGCTCTACGGCTCCGCCTCACTCCACGTACTGCCCCATCCTCAGAAACTTCTCCCGGCGCCGGCGCACGAGCTTGTCGGGCTTGTAGTGCCGCAGCTCCTCGATGTGACGCAGCAGCGCCTCCTGGACCGATTTCGCCGTCGCCTCGTGGTTCGAATGCGCGCCGCCCGCCGGCTCGGGGATGATCTCGTCGATCACGCGGAGCTCGAACAGGTCGGGGGCGGTGATGCGAAGGGCCGTCGCCGCCCGCTCGCGCATCTCGGGGCTCTTGCCATCCTTCCACAGAATCGCCGCGCATCCCTCGACCGTGATCACGGAGTAGACCGCGTTCTCCATCATCAGGACGCGATCGGCGACGCCGAGTGCGAGCGCGCCGCCGGACCCGCCTTCACCGATCACCGTCGCGATGATCGGCACCTCGAGCGCGCTCATCTCGAGCAGGTTGCGCGCAATCGCCTCCGACTGCCCGCGCTCCTCGGCACCGAGTCCGGCCCACGCGCCCGGCGTATCGATCAGGGTGATCACCGGCACGTGGAATTTCTCCGCGAGCTTCATGAGCCGAAGAGACTTGCGATAGCCTTCGGGGTGCGGCATGCCGAAGTTGCGACGCAGGTTCTCCTTGGTGTCGCGTCCCCGTTGATGACCGATCACCATGACCGTCTCGCCATCGAGGCGCGCCCAACCGCCGACGATCGCCGCATCCTCGCGAAACAGTCGATCGCCGTGCAGCTCGATGAAATCGGTGAAGGCGAGCCGCAGATAATCGAGCGTGAAGGGACGCTTGCTGCTTCGCGCCACCTGCACGCGCTGCAGGGGCGTGAGATTGCGGTAGATCTCCTGTCGCAGTTCGCTCAGCTTCCGCTCGAGCGGCGCGATCTCGTCGCCCACGCTGAGCTGGCGGTCGCCCGCGAGCCGCTTCAGCTCGTCGATCTGGCGTTCCAGGTCGGCGATGGGCTTCTCGAACTCCAGGGAAGTGGCAGTCGCCACGCTAGCTCCCGCGCACGAGGCGGACGGACTCCGTGCCCAGGAGCGCCCGCAGTTCGGTGAGGGCGGCGTTGGTCGCGGCCAGCTTCAGCGACCGCGACTTGAGCCGCGCCTGCGTCCCGTTCCCGTCGCTCCACCGGACTTCCAGCGGCGCCGAGCCCGGGTGTGCCTCCGCGACCGCGCGCACGTCGTCGAGCACGCCGGTCGTGAGCGTCGATCCCTCCGTCAGCTGGATCGAGATGGCCACCTGCCCGTTGACGCGAACCTCGGCCAGCGGCTTGATGCTCTCCACGATGAACGTGGGATTGTCCGCGCCCTGGTCCCGCCGCGAGTAGGTACCGCCCAGGAGAACAGGAACGTCCGTGCGGGCCCGGTCCGCAATCACGCTCCATGCTTCGGGGAAGACGAGCACCTCGGACGATCCCGTGAAGTCCTCGATCGTCAGCCGCGCGAACTCCGCGCCCGAGCGCTTGCTGACCTGGCGCTTGACCGCGGTGATGACGACGCCGAGCGTCATCCCCTCGGAGGACCAGGCGCCGAGCTGCGCGACGGTGTGCGTGGCAAAGAGCTCGCACTCCGCGCGAAACGGATCCAGCGGATGGCCGGAGATGTAGAACCCCAGGATCTCCTTCTCGCGTGCCAGGCGATCCGACTCGGCGAGGGGCGCGCAGTTGGGGAAAGCGGGCCTCGATGGCTCGTGCTTCGCGGTGGCGCCGCCGCCGAAGAGCGAGCCCTGACCGCTGGCCGCCTCTTCCTGTTTGAGCGCCGCCTCGCCGACGGCGGCTTCGAGCACGGCGAAGCACTGCGCGCGGTGCGCACCGAGCGTGTCGAGCGCCCCGGCGGCGATCAGTGCCTCGAACACGCGCTTGTTGCAGAGGCGCAGGTCCACTCGCTGGCAGAGGTCGAACAGGTCGGTGAACGGCTTCGCCTCGCGCGCGGCGAGGATCGACTCGATGGCGCTCTTCCCGACGTTGCGCACCGCGCCGAGGCCGAAGCGGATGCGCTTTTCGCCCACCACCGTGAACTTGTAGCCGGACTCGTTGACGTCCGGCGGAAGCACGTCCAGCCCGAGCTCGCGTGCCTCGCTGATGAACTTCACGACGCTGTCCGTGTCGCCGATCGCCGAGGAGAGCAACGCAGCCATGAACTCGGCGGGGTAGTGCGACTTGAGCCACGCGGTGTGATACGAAATGACCGAATAGGCGACGGAGTGCGACTTGTTGAAGCCGTACCGGCCGAAGGTCTCGATCTGGCCGGCGATCTCCTCGATCACGCGCTTGTCGTGCCCGCCGGCGACCGCCTTCGTGATGAACTTGTCGAGCTCCGTCTTGATCAGCTCCGCGTCCTTCTTGCCGACGGCCTTGCGCAGGACGTCGGCTTCGGCGAGCGAGATCCCGGCGAGCACCTGCGCAATGCGCATCACCTGCTCCTGATAGGTGATGACGCCGTAGGTCGCCGCGAGGATCTCCTCCAGCTCGGGGAGCGCGTAGCTTACGGGCTCCTCGCCGCGCTTCCGCCGCTGATACACCTTGTGCATCCCGGCGTCCAGCGGACCAGGTCGCATCAGCGCGTTCGACGCGACGAGATCGTCGAACCGGTCGCAGCGGATGCTGCGCAGCATGTCCGTCGCGAGCGCGGACTCGAACTGGAACACGCCGACGGTGCGGCCAGCGCGCAGCATCCGGTACGTCTCCGGATCATCGAGGGGCAGCGTATCGAGATCGGGCGCGTCGCCCGTGCGTGCCCGGATAGCCGCCAGCGTGTCCGTGATGACGGTCAGCGTCGTGAGGCCGAGGAAGTCCATCTTGAGCATCCCGGCCTTCTCGAGCGCGTTCATGTCGTACTGCGTGACGACGACCGCTTCCTCGTCGCCGGCGCCCGCGCCCTTCGTCGCCTGCGTGCAGATCGGGATGTAGTCGTCGAGCGGGCCCGGGGCGATCACGACGCCGGCCGCGTGCACGCCCGTGTGTCGCGAGAGCCCCTCGAGCGCGATCGCGTAATCGAGGAGCTGCCGGTACCGCTCGTCGGTGCCGTAGAGCTTCTTGACCTCCGGAACCTGGGAGACCGCGTCC
>CAYLPM010000316.1:0-7631 GCA_964385525.1 uncultured Gemmatimonadaceae bacterium | reverse complement strand
GTGGGCAGGTGGGTGGGAGAGCGGTTGCGCGTGCAATGAACTGCTGGCGGGTTCACGGCACCCTGACATCCGCCAGTCGTCCACAGCGGCAATCGCGACGGGCCGAGGCTCCCGCCTCGTGGCGCCCGGCGTCGCTTGAATCGACCTCCTCCGCGGTCCATCTTTCGACAGCCGAGGCGCCGGGAGCTCCCACGGCGCCCTTCTCTTCCAGGACCCGTCCATGAAGACTCAGGGCTCGAACACCGACATCGTCTTTCTCTCGGGCGTCCGCACGCCGTTCGGGACCTTCGGCGGATCTCTCAAGGACATGACCGCCATCGATCTCACCGTGCACGCCGCCAAGGCCGCGCTCGAGCGCGCCGGCGTGGAACCCGGGGAGATCCAGCACTCCATCTTCGGCAACGTCATCCAGACGTCTCCCGACGCGCTCTACTTCGCGCGGCACGTCGCGCTCAAGGCGGGCTGCTCGATCGAGACGCCGGCGCTCACCGTCAACCGGCTCTGCGGCTCCGGCTTCCAGGCCGTCATCAACGGCGCGCAGGAGATCATCCTCGGCGACGCCGACGTCGCGCTCGTCGGCGGGGGCGAGTCCATGTCGCAGGCGCCGCACGTCGTGCGAGGGGTCCGCTGGGGCACGCCGCTCGGCAAGTCGCCGCCGCTCGAGGACGTGCTCTGGGAATCGCTCACCGATCCCGTCGCCGGGTTCTCGATGGCGGAGACGGCGGAGAATCTCGCCGGTCAGTACCAGCTCGACCGCGGGTGCGTGGACGAGTTCGCGCTCCGTTCGCAGCAGCTCGCGCATCAGGCGTGGGAGGGCGGTGTCTACGAGGACGAAGTCATCGGCGTGCCGGTGAAGAACCCGAAGACGCGGCAGATGGAGGAGTTCCGGCGCGACGAGCACATGCGGCCGAACACCACGCTCGAGGCGCTTACGAAGCTCAAACCGTACTTCAAGGCGGATGGCGTCGTCACCGCCGGCAACGCGTCGGGGATCGGCGACGGCGCGGCGGCGCTCGTGATCTCGTCCGCCGAGTACGCGAAGAAGAAGGGATTGAAGCCGATGGCGCGGCTCGTCGCGTGGGGCGTGGCCGGCGTGGATCCGAAGATCATGGGGATCGGGCCGGTGCCGGCGTCGAAGAACGCGCTGCGGGCGGCGAGGATGTCGCTCGACGACATGGATCTGATCGAGATCAACGAGGCGTTCGCCCCGCAGGCGTGTGCGGTGGAGCGCGAGCTGAAAATCCCGCGCGAGAAGCTGAACGTGCACGGCGGCGCGATCGCGCTCAGTCACCCGCTCGGCGCGTCGGGCGCGCGGATCACGGCGCACCTGCTGCACGCGCTTCGTGCGCAGGGCAAGCGGTACGGGCTCGGCAGCGCGTGCATCGGCGGCGGACAGGGCATCGCGGTCATCGTAGAGTCCCTCGGCTGAGGGGGCGCCGTGTCGAATATTGCGTACTGCGTACTGCACGAGTGGCATCGGTTGCGGACGCGCGGCAGTCGAGCTTTGCTCGCGGGGATCCTCGCCGCCGCGGTCAGCGGGTGCGCCACACCCTCCACGCCGGCCCCCGCGAATCCGACCGCGCCGGCTCAGCGGTGGCCGGTGCGGGTGCGGGAGCACGTCGATCTCTGGCTGCACGGCTTCGCGATGATGCCGCACGAGGCAGCGCAGGTGCCGTTCTTCGAGCGCGGATACGCGGAGCGATTCCAGGCGCTCAAGAACAGCGCGAACATCCTGACGGTTCTCGAGGGCGAGCGCGAGCGCCTGGCGCCGCGCCTTGCGTCGAACCCGGGGATGATCAACGCGCAGTTCCTGCCGCTGTACTTCGCGACCTGGGAGGACATGGCGCGTTCGATCGATCTCACCCTCGAGGTCGAGGGAGACCCGCGACGCGTGCCGGATGCGGTGATGGCGCGCGCGGTCACCGTCGTGGCAGCGTACTTCCCCACCGCGGCCGATCGCGAGTGGCTGCGCATCTTCATGCGGGGCCTGCGCGACGAGCGTGACCGGTTCTGGCTCACGTGGTGGACGCAGCGCCAGCAGGAGCTGGCGCCCGTCCTGGCGCGGATCGATACGCTCTGGCAGGACGACTATCGCCCGAAGCTTCAGGGGTTCCTGAACAACACGCGGCAGGCCACCGGCGATTTTCTCCTCTCGCTCCCGCTGGACGGCGAGGGACGCACGCTCGGGAGCACGAGCGGCATCCGCGTGAACGCGGTGACGGTCGGATTCCCGCCGACACGCGAGCGCGCGCTCGAGGCGATCTACGTCTTCGCGCACGAGGCGGTGGCGACGGTCACGACGACCGCGGTGGAAGACAACATCACGCCCGCCGAGCGGCGCGACGGGCTCGCGGCGCAGCTCTCGGGTGCGGCGCTCGTGCGCGGGGGCGCCATACTGCTCCAACGGGTCTCGCCGGAGATCGCGGACGGCTATGCGCGCTACTACCTCGAGGCCGCTCGGGTTCCCGTCCCCGAACGCAACGTGCAGGCAGCGCTCGCGGCGGCCTTCCCACTCCCGCAGGCGGTGTCGGACGCACTCGCGCGCCAGATCGACATCATCCTGCGCGGGATCTGAGCGGCGACCGGGTGATGATCGAGCCGCGAGGTCCTGACGAACGTGAGCGGGGCGACGAGGCACGCGTCGTCCGCGCCGACTCCGCGACTCCGGGCAGCGCGCTCTCCGCCCGCCCGATCGACCGCGCCGCGCTCGACCGCGTGCTCGCGCGTGCTGCCGAGCTCCAGATGGACGCCGGAATGCCCGCTGAAGGTGCACTGACCGAGGAGCAGCTCCTCGAGCTGGGACGCGAGGTGGGACTCTCGCAGGACTACCTGCGGCAGGCGATCGCGGAGGAGCGCACGCGCATCACGCTCCCGGCGGAGTCCGGTGTGATGGCGGCGCTCTTCGGCTCGGCGACGGCGAGCGCGATGCGCGTCGTGCCGGGATCGCCGGAGCGCGTACTGGCCGCGCTCGACAGCTGGATGCAGCGCGAGGAGTGTCTGCAAGTAAAGCGACGCTTCGGCGACCGCCTCGTGTGGGAGGCTCGGCGCGACATCGTGGGCAGCATCAAGCGCGGATTCAACATCGGCGGACGCGGCTATCATCTCTCGCGCGCCGACGACGTGGCGGCGACGGTTCTTCCGGCCGAAGAGGGCAAGTCGCTCGTGCGCCTCGACGCGCTGCTCGGGGAAGCGCGCGGATCGCGCGTGTCGGGGAGCGCGGCCGCGGTCGCGGGCGGCGCGGCCGTCTCGACGATCTTCGCGATCCTCGGCGTCATGCTGCCGATCGCGCTCGTTCCGGCGGCGATCGCGATTCCCGGTGCGTGGGCGATAGGGCGCACGCATCTGAAGACGGTCACGCGGGCCCAGCTCGCGCTCGAGCAGGTGCTCGATCGGCTCGAGTACGGCGAATCCGAGGCACGCCAGCAGGGACTCCTGTCGGTGCTGCAACCGCCGCGTCGCCGACCGTGACGCGTGCGCCGGCGCCGCGCAGCGGATCCGGACATGGGCGCCATCGCCGCGCCGCATCGATGACGTGTTCGCAACCTTCACGACGGAACCATGGCTGACATCAAGACCGTAGGTGTGCTCGGCGCCGGGCTGATGGGGAGCGGGATCGCGCAGGTCGCCGCGCAGAGCGGGTGCACGACGATCGTGCGCGAGGTGTCCGACGCGATCTGCCAGCGCGCGCGCGCGGGGATCGAGAAGACGCTCGCGAAGGGGATCGAGAAGGGGAAGCTGACGGCCGACCAGCGCGACCGGACGCTCGGGAACCTGACCTTCACGACGGACGTCAGCGCGCTGAAGGGCTGCGACATCATCATCGAGGCGGTGGTGGAGGACCTCGAGGTGAAGAACGGGCTCTGGCGCGAGCTCGACGCGCTGTGCCCGCCGCACACCATCTTCGCGTCCAACACGTCGAGTCTCACCATCGCGGCGATGGCCTCGGCGACGGCGCGTGCCGACCGGATGGTAGGACTGCACTTCTTCAATCCGGTTCCGCTGATGAAGCTGGTAGAGGTGGTGCGGACGGTGACGACGAGCGAAGAGACGTTCACGCGTGCATACGACTTCGCGAAGCAGCTCGGCAAGGAGCCGATCGCGGCCAAGGACAATTCCGGGTTCGTGGTGAATCTGCTGCTCGTCCCCTATCTGATCGACGCCATCAACGCGCTCGAGCACGGGGTGGCGTCGGTGGCCGACATCGACAAGGGGATGCAGCTCGGCACCGGCTACCCGATGGGGCCGTTCACGCTGCTCGACTTCGTGGGCCTCGACACGACGTACAAGATCGCGGAGATCATGTTCGACGAGTACCGCGAGAAGCGGTACGCGCCGCCGCCGCTGCTCAAGCGGATGGTGCTGGCGGGAATGTACGGGCGGAAGTCGGGGAAGGGATTCTACGACTATTCAGTGGATCCGCCGAAGGTGAGCGAGCTCGGGTTGTAGCTCCGATCGTTGCATTGCAGGGGCGTGCTGCCGTTGCGCGTCGGAACTGCAGGGGCGCGCCGCCGCTGCGCGGCGGTGCGGACGCCCGCTGACGCGGGCGTGCACGGAGTTTCACCGGGAGGGGGCTGGACTCCACCGCCGGAAAGGCCGAGAACGTAACCAGAATGACGCCCCGCTGGCAGGCATCTCGAGGTCCGAGGGGCCTGGATTTTTTGGGAACAGCCCCGGGACGCATCGGCTGCCCGGGGTCGTTCATCAAGAGTTCTCGTCCGGGCTCGTTGGGCACGGAGGCCAGTGCTGCCCTCGTGAACACTCCGCGCACGCCGGCGTCAGCCGGCGTCCGCGTCGACGCGCAACGGCGGCGCGCCCCCGTGCAGTTCGATCCGCAACGCCGCCCGATCTGCGCGCGTAGCACAGGGGAAAGCCCCCAGACGCCGAATCGATTTTGCGGGCGATCGCTCAGATTGGTACGTTAGGGATCATCCGGCTCGATTTGTCCGCGACGGCGTCTCGATCGCCGCCGCATGATTCCGTTCCTCCTCACGCCTCTCTCAAGGGGATTCTCGATGCTGAACCACAAGTGGCGGCCGTCGGCGGCGCTGCTCGTCGCGGTCGTGATGGCCGCATCGTCGGCCGCGCCGGCGATCGCGCAGCAGGCGCGCGTCACCACCCCGCAGCAGCAATTCGGGCACCAGATCGGCGCCGACTACCAGCTGCCCAACTACACCGAGCTCCACCAGTACTGGATCAAGCTGGCCACCGAATCCGATCGGATGCTCCTCGACACGATCGGCCTCACGGCGGAGGGGCGGCCGCAGATCATGGCGATCGTCACATCGGCCGAGAATCACCGGAACCTCGCGCGATACAAGGAGATCGCGACGCGGCTCGCGCGCGCCGAGGGGCTCACGGACGAGCAGGCGCGCCAGCTCGCGCAGGACGGGAAGGCCGTCGTGTGGATGGATGGCGGGCTTCACGCGACCGAGGTGCTGGGCGCCCAGCAGCTCACGGAGACGCTCTACCAGATGGTGAGCGGCACGGACGCCGAGACCCAGCGCTTCCTGAGCGACGTCATCATGCTGTTCGTCCACGCGAACCCAGATGGACACGAGCTGGTCGCCGACTGGTACATGCGGGAGTCGGAGCCGACGCGCCGGTCCTCGGGCGGGATCCCGAGGCTGTATCAGAAGTACGTGGGGCACGACAACAACCGCGACTTCTACCTCGCGGCGCAGAACGAGTCGGTGAACATGAACCGGGTTCTGTACCGCGAGTGGTACCCGCAGATCATGTACAACCATCACCAGACGGGACCGCGCGGCACGGTGCTGTTCGCACCGCCGTTCCGCGATCCCTTCAACTACAACTACGATCCGCTGATCGTGGTCGGCCTCGACCTCGTCGGCGCCTCAATGCACAACCGGTTCATCGCCGAGAACAAGCCGGGCGCCACGATGCGCCGCGGCGCGAACTACTCGACGTGGTGGAACGGCGGGCTCCGCACGACCGCGTACTTCCACAACATCATCGGGCTGCTCACCGAGACGATCGGCAATCCGACGCCGATGGAGATTCCGCTGGTGCTCAGCCGGCAGCTCCCGAGCGGCGACTATCCGTTTCCGATCAAGCCGCAGCCGTGGCACTTCCGGCAGTCGGTGGACTATTCGGTGACGGCCAACAAGGCCGTGATCGACGTGGCATCGCGGCACCGCGAGCAGTTCCTGTACAACATCTATCAGATGGGCCGCAACTCGATCCAGCGCGGCAGCACGGACACGTGGACGATGTGGCCGAAGCGGATCGCGGCGGCGGAAGCACTGATGGAGTCGCAGGGCGGCGGCCGGGGCGCCTTTGGCGGCGGCGGCGGGGGCGGGGGCGGGGGCGCAGCAGCAGCAGCAGCGGCTGGCGGCGCGGCTGGCGGCGCGGCGAACGTCGCGCAGAGCGTCGAGAAGATCCTCTATGATCCCGCGCTGCGCGACCCGCGCGGCTACATCCTGTCGGCCGACCAGCCGGACTTCCTCACCGCGACGAAGTTCGTCGAGTCCCTGATGAAGAACGGCGTGACGGTGCATCGCGCGACGCGCGCGTTCAGCGTGAGCGGCAAGAATTATCCGGCGGGCTCGTACGTCGTGAAGGCGGCGCAGGCATTCCGGCCGCACGTCCTCGACATGTTCGAGCCGCAGGATCACCCGAACGACTTCGCGTATCCGGGCGGCCCGCCGATCCCGCCGTACGACAACGCGGGCTACACGCTGGCGCTCCAGATGGGTGTGCAGTTCGATCGCGTGCTCGAGGGCTTCGATGGTCCATTCGACGCGATCACGACGGAGCTGCCGGCCGTTCCCGCCGGCCGGGTGAATCAGGTCGCGCGCGCGGCCGGCTACTACCTGCGCCACGAGCCCAACGACGCATTCGTCGCGATCAACCGGCTGCTGAAGAACGGGGAGGACGTCTTCTGGCTGCGCCAGCAGGTCACGGCGAACGGCAAGACCTATCCCGCCGGCACGCTGTACATCGCCGCGAAGAACACGACGGCGCCGGTGCTGGAGACGCTCGCGAGAGAGAAGGGATTGACCTTCGACGGCACGGCCGCGAAGCCGACGGTCGATGCCATGAAGCTCAACCCTATCCGCATCGGCCTGTGGGACACCTACGGCGGCTCGATGCCCTCCGGGTGGACGCGGTGGCTGCTCGAGCAGTTCGAGTTTCCGTTCGAGGTCGTCTATCCGCCGCAACTCGATGCGGGGAACCTGAAGGCGAAGTACGACGTCCTGCTCTTCCCCTCGGGCGCCATTCCCGGCGTCGGTGGCGGTGGTGGTGGACGAGGCTTCGGCGGCGGCGGCGGCCCCCAGAACATCCCGGCCGAGTTCCGCAATCGCGTCGGGCGCGTGTCCGCCGAGGAGACGATCCCCCAGCTCCGACAGTTCCTCGAGCAGGGGGGGACGATTCTCGCGATCGGCAGCTCGACCAACATCGCTCAGCACCTGGGCCTGGCGCTCTCGGATCACCTGGTCGAACGGCAGCCGGATGGCAGCGTGGAGGAGCTCGCGCGCGACAAGTACTACATCCCCGGCTCGGTGATGGAGGTGGCGCTGGACAACTCGTCGCCGCTCGCGCACGGGATGTCGGGCACGACGATGGTGTTCTTCGACAACAGCCCCGTGTTCCGTCTCGCGCCCGACGCG
>CAYLPM010000315.1:0-6189 GCA_964385525.1 uncultured Gemmatimonadaceae bacterium | reverse complement strand
GACGCGCAGGAAGCCCTGCGCGCGAAGGTTGTCGACGACGATCTCGTGCGAGACTTCGTCCGAGAGCCGGAGCGGGAAGGTGACGAAGAACCGCGTGCCCACCGGCAGCGCCATGACGGCGTCGGTCACCGACTGCACGGTGTCCGGCCGCAGCTCGCGCCCGCAAAGCGGGCAGTACGTGCGCCCGATCCGCGCCCACAAGAGGCGCATGTAGTCGTAGATCTCGGTCGCCGTGCCGACGGTCGAGCGCGACGTCTTCGTCGGATTCTTCTGCTCGATCGCGACCGCCGGCGAGATCCCCTCCAGCGAGTCGACGTCCGGCTTCTCCATGCGCTCGAGGAACTGCCGCGCATACGCCGAGAGCGACTCCACGTACCGCCGCTGCCCCTCGGCGTAGATCGTGTCGAAGGCCAGCGACGACTTCCCCGAGCCCGACGGACCGGTCACGACCGTGACCGCGCGGCGGGGGATCTCGAGGTCGAATCCTTTCAGATTGTGCTGTCGCGCGCCCCGGACGACGATGCGGTCCTTCATGCGAGTCCAATCTAACGTCCGGGGGCTCCGAAGAAAGGCCGTAGACTGGTGCTGAAAACGAACTCGGTGATGAAAACGAAGTGGTCGGTGATCAGTGCTCAGTCGTCAGTGCGCAGTTCCGACCGCTGACCACTAATCACCGAGCACCGACCACTTCGTCGTTCAGATCCTGCGGAGCAGCCGCCCAGCCACCAACAGAATCATCGCTCCCACGGTCGCGATGATGACCGACCGCAGGTCGATCGTGCCTTGAGTCACGCGGCCCCAGCCGAGCTGCGTGCCGACCAGGCCTCCGACGAACGCGCCGACGATCCCGAGCAGGATGGTGAAGATGCAGCCGCTCGGGTCACGTCCGGGAATCAGGTATTTGGCCAGTGCTCCGGCAATCAGTCCAAGTACGATCCAATAGAGCCAGAGCGGCACGTATTCCCTCCCGGACGCGACCCCGAGGGGTCAGGCGCCGCGCGGCCGCGTCGCCATTCGGTAGATCCAGAGCAGGATCAGCGCGCCGACGATGGCGAGCAGGATGCTCCAGAGATTGAAGCCATCGACGCCGTCGCCGGTGATCAGATTGCCGAGGAAGCCACCGATGAAGGCGCCGACGACGCCTATGAGCATGGTCACGATGATACCACCGGGGTCTTTCCCCGGCATGATCGCCTTGGCGATCGCCCCCGCAATCAATCCGAGCACGATCCAGGTCAGGATTCCCATTTCCGTACCTCCATGGAGGTTTGGTGTACGCCCGAGGGTTCCGCAACCCATGTGCCGAGGTCGGTAACGAGCCGCCGATAACCGGCCAATCCGCGTTGCCCCTACGCGCTGCCGCCCGCTAGGATTCGCTCGACATGACGCACCCCGCGGAGTTACACGAGGAAGAAGCGCTCGGCAAGGCCTACGACGCGCGGCTGATGCGCCGCCTGCTCGCCTACCTCCGCCCGTATCGCGGACTCGTCGCCGCCGCCCTCGCCCTCCTCGTCGTCACCGGCGCGCTGCAGCTCGTCGGCCCGCTGCTCACCCGCCGGGTGATCGACGTCGCCCTCCCGGCGGGGGACCTCGGTACCGTCTACGCCGCCGCCGTGCTGTTCGCGCTCGCCCTCGTCGCGCAGTCCATCGGCGAGTACGGCGAGACGATGCTCACCAGCCTCCTCGGCCAGCGCGTGATGCGGGATCTCCGGATCCAGATCTTCACGCAGCTCCAGCGGCTCTCGATCTCCTTCTTCGACCGCAATCCGGTGGGACGCCTCGTCACGCGAGTCACCTCCGATGTCGAGGCGCTCAACGAGCTCTTCACGGCCGGCGTCGTCGCCGGCCTCGGCGACCTGTTCACGCTCGCCGCGATCAGCGTCGTCATGCTCGTCATCGACTGGCGGCTCGCGATCGCCGCGTTCGTCGTCGTGCCGTTCGTGGTGCTCGCCTCCGGCCAGTTCCAGAAGCGCGTGCGCTCGGCGTACCGCGACATCCGCTCTCGCCTCGCCCGCATCAACGCGTTCCTCCAGGAGCGCATCAGCGGGATGCGGATCGTCCAGCTCTTCGGCCGCGAGCGCGACGAGGCCGCGAGCTTCGACGACCTGAACCGGTCGTACCTCCACGCCCACCTGCGCTCGATCCGGGTCTACGCGATGTACTTCCCGGTGATCGAGATCCTGACGTCGATCGCGCTCGCGAGCCTGATCGTCGCCGGCGCGTCGCGCGTCGCGGGCACCGCGGGCGATGCGCTCACGATCGGCACCGTGGCGGCGTTCCTCCAGCTCGTCCGCCGCTTCTTCCAGCCGCTCCAGGATCTCTCCGAGAAGTTCAACATCATGCAGGGCGCGATGGCGGCGTCGGAGCGGATCTTCCTGTTGCTCGACGCCCAGCCGACGGTGCGGGACGTGAGCTCCGGCGGACCGTCGGCGGTCGTCAGGAAGCGCCGCGACGTAACCGTGGAGTTCGAGGATGTCTGGTTCGCGTACGACGTCGCGCACATCGCGCGCGAGGGCCGCGCCGCAGGCGAGGAGCCCGAGTGGGCGCTGCGCGGCGTCAGCTTCCGCGCGCGGCCGGGCGAGACGATCGCGCTGGTCGGTCACACCGGGGCGGGGAAGACGACCGTCATCAACCTGCTGATGCGGTTCTACGATCCGCAGCGCGGGCGCATCCTGGTCGATGGCGTCGACGTCCGCGACATGCCACTCGACCAGCTTCGCGGCCTGATCGGCTACGTGCAGCAGGACATCTTCCTGTTCGCCGGGGATGTCGCGTCCAACATCCGCCTCTCGGCGCCACTCTCGGAAGACGAGGTGGCCGAGGCCGCGCGCCGGGTCGGCGTGGATCGGATGATCCGCCGGCTGCCCGAGGCCTACGCCCACGAGCTCGGCGAGCGCGGGGCGTCGATCAGCGTCGGCGAGCGGCAGCTCCTCTCCTTCGCGCGCGCGATCGCGGCGGATCCGGCGATCCTCCTTCTCGACGAGGCCACCAGCGCCGTGGACAGCGAGGTCGAGGCCGAGATCCAGCGCGCCCTCGGCATCCTGATGGAGGGGCGGACGACGATCGCCGTCGCGCACCGGCTCAGCACCATCGTCGGCGCGACCGAGATCCTGGTGATGCACAACGGGCAGATTCTCGAGCGCGGCACGCATCGCGGCCTGCTGACCCGAGGCGGGCTGTACGATCGGCTGTACAGACTTCAGGCGGGCGACCCGGTGACATACGCACGCGTAGCGGAGTGATGCTTGCCACCCTTCGGAGGGAGGCATAGCTTCCACGGCGATTCGCGCTCGGTCGTGCGTGCCGGGCCGAATCGTCGTTTCCGACACCATTCCCCGGCGCGCATCGCGGCCTCAATGCCCTACATCCAGGTCGATGGCACTCAGCATTCCCTCCGGGCCGGCGAGACGCCCGTGGGGACGACCGCCGACGCGGGCATCCGCCTCGCGGGTCCCGATGCGCTGGGTGTGCAGGCCGTCCTGACCGTGGCCAGGGACTGGAGCGTCTCGATCCGCCGCGCGACACCCGCGAGCGTCGTGAAGGTGAACGGCGTGCAGCTCGGCGCCGAGCCGACGCCGCTGATCCACGGCGACAAGATCGAGGTCGCCGGGCGAGAGATGCTCTTCGGCGACGAGAAGAAGAGCGGCGGGACGCAGATGCTCTCCGGGCTGTCGTTCCCCGAGCTCATGGGCGATGACGAGGTCGCGCCAGCGCGGCCGACCTCGGCCACGGGCGGTCGGCTCGTCTCCCTGGTGGACGGACGCGAGTACGCGGTTCCGGCGGAGGGGCTGAGCCTGGGGCGGGACGCGGGCTGCGACGTGGTGGTTCCGGGGAACGACGTGTCGCGACGTCACGCCAATATCTCGGCGGGCGAGAGCGGCTACGTGTTGACGGATGAGAGCACCAACGGCGTCTTCATCAACGGCGAACGGGTGCGGAAGACGCAGCTTCTCGGGCGCGGCGACGTGCTCCGGATCGGGCAGGAGGAGTTCCGCTTCTACGCCGACCTGAGCGCGCCGACGTCGGCGACGGCACCGCTGCCGCGGATGGAGGAGCCGAAGGCCGAGGCGCCGCGCCCCGCGGCGCCGGCCGCACCACCGCCGGCCGCCCCACCGGTTTCTGCACCGCCGCCGGCAGCTGCGGCACCTCCGCCAGCCGCGCCGAAGCCGGCGTCTGCTCCGCCGCCGGCAGCCGCGTCACCACCTTCTGCGGCCCCGCGACCGGCTGCTGCCCAACCCCCGGCACCGGCGTCAGGACCCGCAGCCTCCGCTCCGGCGCGAGCTGCGACTCCTCCGTCGGCAGCCGCGCCCGGCCCCTCCGCGGGATCGGCGGCTAGTCCGCCGGCGTCCGACGCGCCGGCCGGATCGGCCGCAAAGGCACCGGCCGCGCCGCCGTCGCCGCCGTCCGCGCCGCCGACGCCGGCGTCGCCTCCGGCCCCCGCCATGCGTCCGCTGCTCGCGACGGTCGAGGTCACCGGCGAGGGCGTGCACAAGGGCAAGCGATTCGAGCTGCGGCTCCCGCTCGTGCACGTCGGGCGGGGATCGCACAACGACATCGCCGTCCCCGACGACAGCGTCTCCGACACCCACGCCAAGCTTCAGAAACGGGATGATGGGTGGTACGTAGTGGACATGGGGTCCACGAATGGCACGTACGTCGCGGGACGGCGGATCGGGCACGAGCAGCGACTCGACACCGAGTGCGACCTGCGCTTCGGCGGGATCAAGGTGCGCTTCCGGGCGGCCGCCGAGGCTGGGGACGACGCGCGGGGGACGCGCGCGATCGCGGGTGTGAACGTGGCCGAGGCACGGCGCGCCGCGGCGGCGGCGCGCGAGCCCGACCCCGAGGTAGCCGCGGAGAAGAGCCGCGGCGTTCCGATGTACGTGTGGGTGATCGCCCTCCTGCTGCTGGGCCTCGCCGTCTTCTTCATCCTGCAGGGGCAAGCGCGCTAGTGGAGCTGACCTGGGCCGCCCGAACCGACGTCGGCATGATCCGGTCGGGGAACGAAGACAACTTCTTCGCCGACGCGAATCCCGCGCGCGGAATCTTCATCGTGGCCGATGGGATGGGCGGGCACGCCGCGGGCGAGGTGGCGAGCGAGATGGCGGTGCAGATCGTCGCCCGCGAGCTGAACGGGATCAGCGATCTCCACGCCCCCGAGACCGAAGACCGCGTCATGCAGTCGCTCCTCCATGCGAACCATGCGATCTACGAGCGGACGATCTCCGAAGTCGACAAGCAGGGGATGGGCACGACGGTCTCGGCGCTCCTGCTTGCCGGCCGTCGCTACCTCATCGGCCAGGTCGGGGACTCGCGCAT
Organism: uncultured Gemmatimonadaceae bacterium; assembly: GCA_964385525.1. Classification (GTDB taxonomy): domain Bacteria; phylum Gemmatimonadota; class Gemmatimonadetes; order Gemmatimonadales; family Gemmatimonadaceae; genus DATKCV01. The sequence goes on along the minus strand of CAYLPM010000315.1, from coordinate 870 downwards.
CTATCTCGTCCGCGATGGCGCGTTGCGCCAGCTGACCAAGGACCACTCGTACGTGCAGGAGCAGGTCGACGCCGGCTATCTCACCCCCGAGCAGGCGCGCTACCACCCGTACAGCAACGTCATCACCCGCTGCGTGGGCGCCAGCGACGAGGTGGAGCCGGACACGTACGCGGGCGAGGTGAAGGCGGGCGATCTCTTCCTCGTCGCCAGCGATGGACTGACGGGGATGGTCGACGACCGGCGCCTGCACCAGCTCCTCGTCTCGCGCGCGACCCCGGAGCGGATCATCGACGCTCTGATCGCCGAGGCGAACGGCCGCGGTGGGCTCGACAACATCACCGCGGTGCTGGTGAAGGTGTCGGCGACGGCCGGAGGCTCGGATGACGCCAGGACCGTCGAGACTCCGGCTTTCGATCCGAACCGTCGTGGCTGACGCACCGGCCGACGAGAGCGTCGGCGCGGTCGCGGAGCTCTACCTCGGCAACATCCTGTACGCGATCGAGCTCGCCGCGATGTCACTCGAGGAGCAGGGGAAGCCGGAGGATGCGGCGTTCTACCGGGGGATCGGGAGGAAGCTGGCGGAGGCGCGCGGGCGGGCACTCGAGGGAAGCAAACCTCCGCGTTCAGTCTGAGCTCGGCCGTCAGCTCGGAGGACATCTCGGCGTCTCGTGTGTCTCGGCGGGCTCATGGCTCCCTGCCGGTTGAACCGCAGAGGGCGCAGAGGAGCAGAGGGGCGCAGAGGAGCTCCGCAGACGAGCAAGCTTCCGCTCACCACGGCCGGAAGGGGCTTTGATGAACGGCCCCGGGACGCATTGGCTTCCCGGGGCCTTTTTCACAGACACGATGGATCTTCCTCAGCGACGACGCTCC
>CAYLPM010000314.1:0-4718 GCA_964385525.1 uncultured Gemmatimonadaceae bacterium | reverse complement strand
ACCGCCTCGCCGGTGCGGAGGCTGAAACAGGCATGGTGCCACGGGCACCGCACGGTGTCATCGACGAGGATCCCTTCGCCGAGCGGTCCCCCGTAATGCGTGCAGGAGGCGCCGACGGCGAGCACCTCATCGCCGACGCGTGCGAGCAGGACCGCCTCCCCCTCCGCGTGACCGACGAGCATCGCACTCGGTGCCAGCTCCGACTCGGCGATCCCCCGAGTGAGGTCCGGTCCGGTCAACGTCGTTTCTCCTCCCACGGCGGTCCTCGGAGTGAAGGTGGAGTGGTCGAGATCGGTCCGACGGCGTTACAGCGACTTCAGATACTCGATCAAATCCAGCGTCTGCGCCGTGGTGAGCGCGAGCCCCAGCACGCGATCATAATGCTCCACCACCTCGCGCAGGGTGGCGGCGCTCCCATCGTGAAAGTACGGCGTCCGATGCCACAGCCCACGCAGCGGCGTACTTCGATACTGCCCCGTCGTGGCGCGCTGCGCGAGAAGCGGATCCATGCCCGTTTCGGCGGGATCGTGCAGCCGCCGATTGGCATCGGTGAACGCTGGGCCGGTATGGCAGCTCACGCAACGGCCGGCGCCCGCGAACACCGCGCGTCCCCGCGCCGCGCCGCGCGCGTCGAAGCTGCCCGGTGGAGGCGCGGGCGCGTCCAGCGAGCGCTGGTACTCGCGGAGCGCCGGAAGCTTCGACGTGACGAGATCGGGACTCGCGGTGATCTCGATTCCCAGCCGGGGATCGGAGAAGCTTCCCTGACCATGCATCTGCGTCACGGCAACGTACGCGTTCCAGTAGGAGACCGGCCCTTCGCCCGTGAACGTCTCGAGCTCGACGTGCCGCAACCCGTACGCCGGCGGGATGACCGTCGGATCGTTGAGGCCGTCGTGATTCCAGTAGGCGTCGTACTTTCCGGGTCCCCAGGAGCGCAACACCTCCTGAACCGCCGGATCCTGGAGTGCCGGGGACAGGGACACGATCAATCCGACGTCGAGATCACGGTTGGGCCAGCCGTCCAGACGTCGTCCGATCCCGGGAGCGAACGATTCATCCACCGTCGAGTGGCACAGCGCGCAGGTGATCCCGACCGATGCCAGCCGTCTGATACCCTCGTGCATCTCGACGCGCCCGCGCACGCCCAGCACCGCATCAAGCTCGAGGAGCGCGAGGGTGGTCGCCGGGTCATCGAGGTCTACGGCGCCGGCCGCGAGCGCTTCCTTGAGGGCCGGTGGGAGCGCATCGGCGTCGACCCTGAGCCCGACGGCCAACGCGGTCCTTGGGCTCACGGCCGCCTCGATGACCTCGTGAAGTCGCAGTGTGTCGGTCCAGAAAGCCTCGTCACCGAACGTGTCATACCGGAAGATCTCGCGTCCCTCGCTCGCGAGGCCAGGATCCGGACGCGCGGCGCCGTGTTGCGGCGCCTGCCGCAGCGCAGCCTCGACGCCGGGGAGCGTCGGTTCGGAATGTTCGGCGCAGGCGAGAGCGGCGACGACCAGCGCCGCGCTTCCGAACGATGCTCCCGTGATGACCCGGCCAGCTCGACGCATGAGGATCTCCGTGGCGTGGGAAGGATCGGCCGGCCGACATCGGCTCGGCGACTCCAGTCAGGATGGGTCAGCGCCCACGATATGTCAAGTATGTCTTTGTCTTATTGCGTGAACTGGCGGCCGAGGCTATCGTACGGGCGGTCACGGGATCACGCCAGCGAGGGATCGCGCATGAGCATCCGCCTGAACAGCACCCGCTTTCTCGACTCGACCCGCGGACGCATCGTCGAGCTGCTTCGACGCGCGCGGCGCACGGTGGACGAGCTTGCCGCGGAACTTGGACTGACGGACAACGCCGTCCGGGCGCAGCTCGTCACGCTCGAGCGCGACGGCCTCGTGCGCGCGGTCGGCACGCGGAGACTCGCCGGCCCGGGCAAGCCAGCGGTCGTCTTCGGGATCGCGCCGGAGGCCGAGCCCCTCTTCTCACGGGCGTATGCACCGGTCCTCGCGGCGACGCTGCACGAGCTAGCCGAGCGCCTGACGCCGGCGGAAATGCGCCGCGTCATGCGTGCGACCGGCGCGCGACTGGCGGCGGGGCTGCCACGTGCCAGCGGAGACCTCGCCGAGCGCGTGCGGCACGCGGCCGCGATCCTCGAGTCGCTCGGCGGCGTGCTCGATGTCGAGCCCGCCGCGGGCGGTTATCGGCTCAGTGGACACGGCTGCCCGCTCTCCGAGGGCGTGGCGGTCAACGCGACTCTCTGTCTGGCCGTCGAGCGTCTGCTCGCCGAGCGCACGGGGGCGGTCGTGAAGCAGCGATGCGACCATGGCGACCGGCCGAGCTGCTGCTTCGAGATTTCATCAGGAGGGCGGAAGTCGTGAGAGAGCGTCGTCCCGAGCGATCGCGCGATGAGGCTACGGCATCGAGGCAGAGCGATCCCCGGATGCGCGCCCTGGGCGGAGGTGCCCGTCAGTCCACCCGCGCGATCTTCCCCTTTCGCACCACGCGCCACGCCCCGCTGATCCGCGCGAGCTGGTACGCCTCTTCGAAATCGAACCGGCCATGCGGCGCGGTCGCGGGCGTGTCGTAGCGTCGCACGAGGACGTGAAGCAGGAGGGAGTCCCCCGGCATCGCGTACACGTCGGATACACGCACGACGTAACCGGGGATCGGCGCTTCGCAAAGCGGCGCATGTTTCGCGTTCGTCACTGACGGGTCGCAGGTGCCCTGGATTGCGCCGAGCGCCTGCATCGCGCGGCTGATGCTGTCGGGCATCGGATCGCCCGGCGCTTCGCCGTAGCCGCGCGGCAGCAGGGTCGGATCGAGCAGCAGCGACAGGCCCGGGCCGAAGTCGAACGACGCGTGCAGCGCCGCGCCGTAGCTCTGGGCCTGCTCGGCCGCGGTGAGCGTGGCATCCGGCATGCCCGCGCCGCGGCCCTCAGTGGGATCCGTCGGGCCACACGCGGCGAGGAGCAGTGCGCCAGCCGCCAGCGCGAGACGTCGCGTGGTCGGATGGCTCATCGCGAGGCGTCGCGTGGTCGGATGGCTCATCGCGAGGCGTCGCATGGTCGGCCGGCTCATCGCGAGACGTCGCATGGTCGGATGGCTCATCGCGAGACGTCGCATGGTCGGAAAGCTCATCGCGAGGCGTCGTGTGGTCGGAAAGCTCATGAGGGTCGTGAGTATGTGTTCGGGGTGGTACCCTCGCCGGAATGTAGACGATCCACGCGCGTCGGGGGTCGCGCTCGGTGCGCCTCGGCACTCTCGCGTTCTTCGGCGGTCGACCGCGCCGGAGTGCGCTTGGGGCGCGTGTCATCGGTGAGTTAGATACGTTTGGTATTGACTGAACGTACCGAACGCACTAGCCTTCAACCTCGCACCCGACCCTCTTCCCCAAGGCCGATGGACGAACGGACGGAACGCTTCATCGAACGCATGGGCATGTTCGTCGAGGCCGACGGCCTCCCGCGCATCGCGGGACGCATCTTCGGCCTCCTCCTCGTACAGGCGGACCCGTGCTCGCTCGACGATATGGCCGACGCCCTTGGCGTCAGCAAGGGCAGCATCAGTACCGACGCCCGACTGCTCGAGCAGTTCGGCCTGCTCCAGCGCATCACCCGTCCCGGTGACCGCCGCGACTACTACACGCTCTCCGAAGACTGCTTCGCGCGCACGCTCGAGGTGAGGCTCCAGCGAATGCAGCGATTCCACGCCTTGATCGACGAGGCGCGCAGCTTGCCGAACCGAAACGCCGATGTGAAGGCTCGCCTCGACGAGATGGATCGCGCCTACGAGCTTGCCGTGAGCTCGATGACCGACGCCCTCGAGCGCTGGGAGCACGGCAGGGCAACCGCGTCCGCACGGCGCCGGTAAGGAGAGCTGATCCATGCTGCGTATCATGTTCATGGCCGCCCTCGTCGGCTTCGCGACATCCGCCGTCGCGTCCACTGGTCACGGCCAGATTCCCCCTCGCGACCCGGCCGCCGTTCTCGATACGCTTCGCCTCTCGCTCGGGGAAGCAGTCGCGCGCGCCGTGACGCAGAGCGAGGAAGTGCGGCTCGCGCGCGCGCAAGTCTACCTCGCCGACGCGCAGGTCACCGGAGCCCGCTCGGCCGCGTTCCCGCAGATCGACGGTACCTTCGCCTACACCCGCACCTTCGAGTCCGCGTTCCAGACCGGGGGCATCACGATCCCCGACTCGCTCCTCTTCGAGCCCGACACCACTGCCAGCGTCGAGGAGCGCATCCGCTACCTGGAGCGCCGCGTGCCGACGGCCGCTCTCGGCGGCATCGGATCGCTGTTCGGCGACCTCCCGTTCGGGCGCGAGAACGCGTACAACGCGTCCGTCAGCCTGAGCCAGCCGCTGTACACGGGCGGACGCCTCGGCGCCGCCCTGGGCATCGCGCGCGAGTTCCGGGCGGCCGCACGGTTCACCCTGGACGAGGAGCTCGCCGAGATCGAGCTCCAGATCCGCAACGCGTACGTCCGCGCGCAGCTCGCCCGGGAGCTCGAGGCGATCGCGCAGGCGGCCGTCGTGCAGGCCCAGGAGTTTCTCGCGCAGGAGCAGCTCCGTCTCGAGGCCGGCACCGCGTCGGAGCTCGAAGTGTTGCGCGCCGATGTCGCGCTCGAGAATCTGCGGCCGCAGCTCGTCGAGAGCCGCAACGCCGCCGAGCTCGCGATGCTCGATCTCAAGCGCCTCGCCGATCTCCCCCTGCGCCAACCCCTCG
>CAYLPM010000313.1:0-2505 GCA_964385525.1 uncultured Gemmatimonadaceae bacterium | reverse complement strand
TTGGTTACGGCGTGCACGGCGTTTACGCAGTAACAAATCGACACGCCGTTGACTCGACACGCTTCCAGGTGTACCGCCGTCAGTCGACACGCCCCTTTCAGTCACCCGACACGCCGTCCACCCGCCGTTCACCCGCGGTTCCACCGGTCGCCAGTGCTCAGTCCCCGCCCGCCGGCACCGGCTCCGCTCGAGGTGTCTTCCGCGGTCCCGTCCCCGTGATGCTCTGCCAGACGGTCGTGCCGACGGCGCAGCGGTTCGCGAGCCAGGCGGCGCTCCACTCGAGCGGCCGGAGTGGGCCCGCGCCGGGGGTGGGCGGAGCCCATGCGTAGACGGGCAGCCGCGGGATCGACATCGCGTCTCCCGTCCAGCGCCCGGTGAGGGAGAAGCCGAACTCGTAGCCCTCCTGGCGGGCTATCTCGCGCTCGCGCGACGTGCTCGCCCCGAAGGGGTAGGCGAGGGCGTCGACCGGGGTGTCCAGCACGCGTTCGAGCGCCCGCCGTGAGCGCGCCATCTCGAGTGCCACCCTGCTCGCCTCCAGCCACGTCAGGCGCTGATGAGTCGCCGTGTGGGAGGCGAAGTCGATCCCCCGCGCGTGCCAGCGGCGGACGTCGCGCCAGGCGAGGTGGGCGAAGCGCCGGCCGCCGTACGCCACGTCCCAGCGGTTGAGCGCGCCCGCATAGTCGGTAATGACGAAGCAGGTCGCGCGGAAGCCGTGCGCAGCCAGCACCGGAAAGGCGTGATCGCGCAGTCCGCGGTAGGCATCATCGAACGTGATCGCGAGCTCGCGCGGGCCGAGCGCCCTTGAGCCGCGCACCACCGCCTGGAGCTCGGCCAGCGACAGGGTCCGCCACCCGGCGCGAGCGAGACGTTCGATCTGATGCGCGAAGCGCCGCGGCGAGAGGCGGGTGACGCCGAGCTCGCGGCGGCGCTCGACCTTGTGATAGCAGAGAATCCGAGGGAAGGAGCGCACGAGGCACAGATCGTCAAGGTCTGTGCCGTCAGGGCGTGTCGATCATCACCTCCGCCGCGCGTCGTATCTCGACCCGCGCCCACCAGGCGCGGTGGGCTACGCTCCCACCGGCTCCCGTTCCGCGAGAAACGTCGCCGGCTCAGCGTATTCGAGGTCGAACGCCTCGGCGACGCCCCGATACGTGACGTGGCCATCGTGCATGTTCAGTCCGCGCAGGAGGGCCGGATTGTCCCGGAGCGCCCGCTTCCACCCCTTGTTGGCCAGTTGGAGCGCGTACGGGAGTGTCGCATTGGTCAGCGCCAGCGTGGACGTGCGCGGCACCGCGCCCGGCATGTTCGCGACGGCGTAGTGGATCACCCCATCGACGACGTAGGTCGGATTCTCGTGTGTCGTCGGATGGATCGTCTCGACGCACCCGCCCTGGTCCACGGCCACGTCGACGATCACGGATCCCGGCTGCATGGTCTGGAGATCCTCCCTCCGGATCAGCTTCGGCGCCTTCGCCCCCGGGATCAGCACGCCGCCGATCACGAGGTCCGCGTCCACGATCTGCTCGAGGATGCTGAAGCGGTTGGAGTGCAGCAGCTGCACGTTCGCCGGCATCACATCCGAGAGGTACCGCAGCCGCTCCAGCGACAGGTCCATGACGACGACGCGCGCGCCGAGTCCGGCCGCCATCTTCGCCGCATTGATTCCGACGATCCCGCCGCCCAGGATCACGACCTTGGCCGGAAGCACGCCAGGCACGCCGCCAAGCAGGACGCCGCGCCCACCGTAGAGGCGCTCGAGGTACTTCGCGCCCTCCTGCACCGCCATACGCCCCGCGACCTCGGACATCGGGATCAGCAGCGGGAGCTCGCGCGTCGGCAGCTCGACCGTCTCGTAAGCGATGCAAGTGGCGCCGCTCTCGAGATGGGCCCTGGTGAGGCGTTCATCGGCGGCGAAATGGAAGTACGTGAAGACGGTCTGCCCGCGGCGCAGGTGCGGCCACTCGGGCTCGATCGGCTCCTTCACCTTCAGGATCATGTCGGCGTCGCGCCACGTCGCGGCGGCATCCGCCGCGATCGACGCTCCGGCGGCGACGTAGATGTCGTCCGTGAAGCCGCTGCCCTCGCCGGCACCGCGCTCGATCAGCACGGTATGGCCGGCCGCCACGAGCGCCTCCGCGCCCGCCGGTACGAGCGCGACGCGGTTCTCGTTGGTCTTGATCTCCCTGGGGACGCCGATTTTCATGTGCTGGCGATGAGGTCGTTGATGGTGGAAGGTTCGAGATTCAGTCCGGGGGGATCCAAGCTATCAGCCGTCAGCCGGCCAGCTGCCAGGTGGCCAGCCGAAGCGTCCGAGCGAGCGGAGGCGGTCGACGCGGCCGAGGGCCGGCATGCTGGCGGGCTGTCGGCTCGCGAGCTGTCGGCTTGGTTCCCCCCGCCGCGTTCGGGGACTCTCGGCCTCCGGAGTGCCCCGATTCACGCTGAAGCCGACCGCGGTCCGAGGCTCACCACCGTCTGCCGCTCCGGCGCGAAGAAGTCCCGGCAGAC
>CAYLPM010000312.1:0-2058 GCA_964385525.1 uncultured Gemmatimonadaceae bacterium | reverse complement strand
TTGGTCCGCGGCGAGCGCATCCAGCTCGTCGATTCGACGGGAACCGCGACGCCGTTCCCTGCCGATGAGGAGATCATCTTCGACGGCGTGCTCTTCATCCCGCCGTTCGACACCCGGAACCGACGGATCGAGGACGAGCTCGGCCCCTACAAGCTCGACCTCGGCGGCGGCTATCTGATCCACGGCACACCGCACTACGGTTCCGTTGGCCGGGCGAGCACCCACGGCTGTGTGCGTCTCGACGACGCGGACATCGAGTGGCTGTACCGCAACGTGCCGGTCGGCACGCGCGTCTACGTCTACTGACGCGGATGACGCCCTGTGACGTCGGACGAGCCCGCCGCCACGCGGCGGGCCGGAGGGGGGCTACCTGTCCTTCACCTTTGCCCACGAATCCCGCAGCGACACCGTGCGGTTGAACACCAGCCGCTCCGGCGTCGACTCGAGGGGATCGCTGACGAAGTAGCCCGAGCGCTCGAACTGATACTGCGTCCCGAGCGCATCCCCGGCTACACTCGGCTCGATCTTCGCCCGGTCGACCACCACGAGTGACTGCGGGTTGAGCGCCGCGATGAAGTCCTGGCCCTCCGGCATCGCCTCCGGATCGGCGGCCAGGAAAAGCCGATCGTAGAGCCGCACCGTGCAGTCGAGCGCGTGGCGCGCCGACACCCAGTGAATGGTGCCCTGCACCTTGCGTCCGTCGGGCGCATCACCGCCGCGCGTGGCCGGATCGTACGTACAGCGCAGCTCGACCACCTCGCCCGTCGCATCCTTGATGACATCCGTGCACGTGATGAAGTAGCCATACCGAAGCCGGACCTCGCGTCCCGGCGCGAGCCGGAAGAACTTCCTCGGCGGGTCTTCCATGAAATCGTCGCGATCGATCCATAGCTCGCGCGAGAACGGCAGCGTGCGCGATCCGGTCTTCGGGACGTCGTGCGGGTAGGATGGCGCCTCGAGCTCGTCGACCTGCTCGTCTGGGTAGTTCGTGATCACGACCTTCAGCGGCTTCAGCACGCAGAGCACGCGCGGAACGCGCATGTTGAGGTCGTCGCGCACGGCATGCTCCAGGAGCGCGAGCTCGGTACGCGCGTCCTTCCGCGCCACGCCGATCGTCTCCGCGAACGTGCGAATCGCCTCGGGCGTGACGCCCCGCCGCCGCAGGCCGGTGATCGTCGGCATCCGGGGGTCATCCCAGCCGGACACGTGCCCTTCGTTCACCAGCCGCAGCAGCTTCCGCTTGCTGAGCACGGTGTACTCGAGCTCGAGGCGAGCGAACTCGGTCTGCTCCGGCGGACGCTCGAACCCCGTCTCCTGCACGAGCCAGTCGTAAATATCGCGGTTGTCCTTGAACTCCAGCGTGCACAGCGAATGCGTGATCCCCTCGATCGCGTCCGAGAGCGGGTGCGCGAAGTCGTAGAGCGGATAGAGACACCACGCGCTCCCCCGCCGATAGTGCGGCGCATTGCGAATCCGAAGCAGCAGCGGATCGCGCATGATCATGTTCGGATGCGTCATGTCGATCTTCGCGCGAAGCACGTGCGCCCCATCGGGGAATTCACCCGCGCGCATGCGCCGCAGCAGCTCGAGGTTCTCCCCCGCCGTGCGGTTCCGGTAGGGACTCTCGACGCCGGGCGTCGTGACGGTCCCCCGCCCCTCGCGGATCGCCTCCTCGTTCTGCGAGTCCACGTATGCCTTCCCGGCGGTAACCAGCAGTTCGGCGAGCTCGTATAGCCGCTCGAAGTAGTCGCTGGCGTAGAGCTCGGCATCCCATTCGAAGCCAAGCCATTCGACGTCGCGCTTGATCGCCTCGACGTACTTCAGGTCCTCGGTGAACGGGTTCGTGTCGTCGAAGCGGAGGTTGCACCGGCCGCCGAACTCGCGGGCAATCCCGAAGTTGAGCGACAGCGATTTGGCGTGGCCGATGTGCAGAAATCCGTTGGGCTCAGGCGGAAACCGCGTCGCCACCGGACGCCCGAAGCGGTTGGTCGCGACATCGTCGGCGACCATCTCCCTGATGAAGTCCTTGTGTACCGGAGCGGACTGAGTCATGGCCAG
>CAYLPM010000311.1:0-2285 GCA_964385525.1 uncultured Gemmatimonadaceae bacterium | reverse complement strand
CAACACCGCAGCGGTGAAGGCGGGACGCTTCACGAGTGCGCGAAGGGCGAAGCGAAGGTCCTGGAGCAGCTGATCCATGAGTGCGCTCGAGAGAAGGGGCGGCCACGCGAACGCACCTCGGAGAGGCAGTGATGGTGCCAGCACACGTGAGGGCGGAAGGCGTTGGGGTCAAAGAGGATCTGGGTGCCGCAGCGATCCAGTGCACGCTCAAAGGCGTCCGGATGCGGACACTCGCATCCCGCGATCGCACGGCACCGCTTGCGGGCGGACGCGCCGAGTCACCGGACCCACAACCCTGGGGGGTCCGGCCGCTGGCGCGGCCGTGCCGGCGCCGGCTGACGCCGGCGCACGCGGATGTGCTCCCCCGGCGGGCTGGACTCCTCGCGGTCGTGCCGGCATCTCGACCAGACTGGCTTTGATTGCTTTGATGACTGAATGGGAAGCCACTGCGTCGCGAGGTCGCTTGTTACCTCAACCGGGCTCTCCGCCGATCTCCTCCAAAGACCAGCCACTGGAGCATGCCGGGGCAGTTGCAAAAAGCAACACGGCGCCAGTCACGTCGTAATGCCGGCCCTGGCGCACGGAGCCCGGCTTCCGGGGTGGGTACACATCCGCGTGCGCGCGCGTCAGCGCGCGCCGGCACCGCCGAAGGCGGCGCCCCCCGGCTGTTCGCCCATTGCGGAAGCAGCCAGACGTTGCGGCTGGTTGCCCCGCGCGAGGGAGCTTCATGGATTGATCCAGTACGACATCTTGATCAGGAACGTGTTGTCCGGATGCAATCCGAACAGATCGCTCGCGTCCTCGCGCAGCCGGAACGTCGACGCGCTGCGCAGGAACTGCTCCCGCCCCTGCGACCACACCACGAACAGCGCCGACCCGGGCCGATACTCCCACCGCACGACCGCGTTCGTCCGCAGCTCCTTGACGTCGAGTCCACCCGGATCCCCACCGTCGTACGGCCGGTACCGCGCCGCGTAGTCGGCCGCGCGCGGCGACGCGAGCTCGCGCCAGTCCGAGTATTCGATGGCCGAAATGAATGGCTGCGCGTAGAACTGGAACGAGAGCGTCGGCGAGTGCGTGTAGTCGATGCGCGTCGTCAGGCTCAGCGTCGTCTGGTCCATGTGCGCGAACGTGTAGTGCGTGGTGTCGGCGCCGATCTCGCCGAAGTTGCCCACCCACTGGTTGTCGTCGTTCGCGCGGGACCAGCGCGGACCGACGGCGAGGGAGAACCGGGACGAGGCACGGACCCGGAGCCCCGGCTCGACCCACCATCCGCGCGAATGGCCGTCGTCGCTGCTCCAGCGGCCGGCGAACAGATTCGGAATCAGCATGCGCCGCCCGTCGCCCTCGATCCCGCCCCACATCTCGTAGTGCGGAGACTTCCGCACCGCGGGACCGCCGCGGGCCTCTCGATCGCTGTAGGTCGGCACCAGGCCGTTCGCGTTGCCGCCCGCGTGCACCCACCACTGGTTCGGGAGCTGCACGTGCCCATTGAAGTTGGTGCCGAAGTTCGTCCGCAGCCCGCCGGCGGTCCACGCCGTCCATTGATTGAAGTTGAGATTCATCCGCCGGAACCAGCGCGTGGGCTCGGTGAACTGCAGGGCGAACCAGTTCCGGTTGAGCTGCTCGTCCGCCCGCGGCAGGAAGCCGAGGTCATTGAGCTCGAAGCCGGGCGAAAAGCGCTGGTAGACCGTCTCGAAGCGCACGATCCGGCCCCCGAACTTCGCGAGCGCAACTCGCTGCGACGTGCCGGCCAGCGTGGTGCGCGTCGGATCGAACACCAGGTCGTCGTCCGGACGGTGATAGGCGTGCACGAAGTCCCGCTGCTTCGCGGCGATGGCCGCGGCACTTCCGGCGATGCGACTCGCGGCCACGGACGCCGAGAGCTGATAGTTGCCCTGCCAGAAACGATGCCGCAGATCGAGGCCGCCGGCGTACGCCTCGCCGGGCAGGAGCGGGGTAGTGTGCTCGTCGAGACTGCGGTGGACGGCCGTGATCATCGCGCCGATGCCGGTCCGTCCTTCCCGTAGATCCTGCTGCACGCGCGCCGCGAAGTAGTTCGTCCGCGGCTCGATCGCCCGGCCGAGGGTGCCTCGCTCGCGCTCGGTCACGGCATCGAGCAGGCCGACCGAGAGCCCTGACGCGAAGCGGCCGGTCAGCTTCGCCGCGCCCAGGATCGTCGTCGCGGTCGGACTGCGCGCGTCGCCGAACTCTCCCCGGAGCTGTGGCGAGCGGCCGATCCGGCGCGAGTGGAAGAGGCCTCGGCACCCCCAGTCCACATCGTC
>CAYLPM010000310.1:0-7416 GCA_964385525.1 uncultured Gemmatimonadaceae bacterium | reverse complement strand
CGTCGCGGTGCAGGATCGGCGACAGCTCGCGGTACTCGGGGCGGGCGAGCGTCTGCGAGACCGAGAGGCGGACGTTCTGCCGCTCCGTGAGGGCGACGTTCAGCGCCGCCGATGGGAGGAAGTCCGTGAACTCGCGGGTCGACGTCTGCGTCTGGCCGAAGAAGTTGAGCGTCGTCACTTCCACATCGGAGTCCTCCGCGCGCACCCCTCCGACGACGCGGAGCCGGTCCGTGAGCCGCCAGTCCGTCATGATGTACGCGGCGAGCAGACGATCACTTGCGGCGTACGAGCCGGCCTGCCCGAGCGGCTGCAGCTGAAACACGTTCATGTCGTCCTGCGTGAACCGGCCGTCGAAGATCTGCTCGGCCTCGAGCACCGCATCCTCCTGTGGCAGCAGGCCGGTGAAGGCGTACTGGAAGACCTCGGCATCACGATCGGTCGCGCGGCCGAGCGCGCCGACCTTCAGCATGGTCTCGTTCGCGATGTCGCCCAGGTAGATCCTGTAGTTCAGCGATCCCTCGTACGCATCCTCGCTCAGGTCGCCGAACGTCCGGCGCGCGCCGGCATCCGCCGAGCTGTAGAGCTGGAAGGGCAGTTGGCCGCCATTGACGACATCCGGAAAGCTGGCATACACGAGATCGGAGCGATCCGGCTCGACGCGAGTGACCGCCGAATTGGTGAGCGCCCAGTCGACCTGATGCCGCGCGCCGAGCGCATGTTCGGCGGCGAGCTGGTGCGATCGCACGCTGCGCTCGATGTAGCGCAGCGTCGAGCGCTCGAAGATCACATCGCGCCCGATGTTCTCGTCGGATCCGCGATCGCGGCTCGCTTCGGAATCGGCGGACCGATTGAAGGTGTTGTTGAACGTCAGCAAGGTGCCGTTGCCGAGAAACGTGCTGAGGTTCAGGAGCCCGCCCCAGAGCACGCTCGTGCGGCCGGTCGAGCCGCGAAACTCGTTGCCCGGCCGGTTGCTGGAAGCGTCGCCCTGGTCGATCTGGGCGCGGTACGCGTCGGCCTGGATCTCCTGGCCGAGCGAGTAGGTCAGCGAGCCGATGTAACCGATCTGGCGGCCGAGCAGCGGATCGTTGCCGCCGATCGAGAGGCCGAAGGAGCTGTTTGGCAGGCCGGTCCGTTGCGTGGGCGTCCACGAGTTGCGGAACGACTCGATCATGGAGTTGATCTCGTTTCGCGAATAGGTCCGGTCGAGGAAGCCGGCGGCCTGGCGAACCATGCCGGGGAGCTGTCGGTTGCCGGCGGCGAAGCCGAACCACTCGCTGGCCGAGATCGGCGCCGCGATCACATCCCTGCCCGTGGCGCTCGCGTTGTAGCCGACGGAGGTCGAGTACGTCACCGTCCTCTGCGCGGGAAACTCGCGAGTCCGGATGTCCACCTGCGCACCGCTGAAGTCACCCGGCTGATCCGGGGTGAACGTCTTGGAGGTCGTGACGCTGCGGAGCAGGGAGGCGGGGAAGAGGTCGAGCGGGACGACCTTCTTTTCGGGTTCGGGGCTCGGCATCCGCGCGCCGTTCAGCGAGGTCGTCGTGTAGCGCTCGCCGAGCCCGCGGACGTGAACGTACTTGTTGTCCTGGAGGGTGACGCCGCTCACGCGCTGCACGGCCGCCGCGGCGTCGGAGTCGGGACTGCGCGCGATCTGTTCGGCGGTCACCGAGTTGACGATGCCCATCGCCTCGCGCTGCTGGTTCAGTGCCTCGTGGACCGTGCCCCGCTCGGCGGCCGACGTGACCTCGATCCCTGCCAGCGTCACAGTCGCGCCATCGAGGCTGACGTTCTGCTCGAGCGTCGCGCCCGCGAACAGCGCGATGCCGGTGACGGTCTTGGCCTGGAAGCCGATGCGGCGCACGTGGATCGTGACGGTACCGGCCGGGATCCCGACGATCGTGTACCGGCCATCCGCACTGGTGATCGACCCCAGTCTCGTGCCGACCACCTGCACGCCGGCGTCGCTCAACGGCGTGCCGGAGCTCTGGTCGATCACCTGGCCGGTGAGGCGGCCGGTCGCGGCGGTGCTCTGCGCGTCGAGCGATGGCGTGACGACGATCTGAACGGCGGCGAACAAAGCGAGGGCGCGGGCAACGCGCGCACCGGCGCGAAGGCAGATGTGCATTGAGCGTCGTGGGGTCGAAGGGTGAGCGCCGACGGCGCAGGCTGCTGGCTCACCGTTCAAGCTCACGGGCGTTGGTGACGGTTCGTGCACCGTCGTGCAACGAACGTGTCACGGGACCCCGACGTCGCCGTCAGCTCCGATCCGTTCGCGCGGGAAAGAACCCGGCGATCGTCGTCCCCCGGCCGACGATGCTCTCCGCGCGGACCCGACCCCCGTGCGCCTCGACGAGGTGCCGCACGATCGCCAGCCCGAGCCCGGTGCCGCCGGCCTCGCGCGACCGCCCGGCATCCACGCGGTAGAATCGCTCGAAGATGCGCGGGAGATGCTCGGCGGGAATGCCGATGCCCGTGTCGCGCACGCCGATCCATACGCCATCCGGCGCGAGCTCCGTGAACAGCGTGACGCGCCCATTCGGGCCGGTGTAGCGCACGGCGTTCTCGACGAGATTGCCCAGTACCTGCCGCACCGCCGTCGCGTCGGCGTAGACGGTCGTCGCGCCCTCGCCGAGGGAGGTCTCGAGCACGACCCTCTTCGCCTCGGCCGTCTCGCGGACGGCGTCCAGCGCCTCCGCCGCGATCGCCGGCACATCGAGGCGATTGGGCGCCGGAATCCATCCGCCCGACTCGATTCGCGAGAGGTCGAGGAGGTCGTCGACGATGCGTTGCATCCGCAGGGCGTTGACGCGGATGGACTCCGCGAACTCGCGGCGGTGATTCTCGTCGATGTCGCGAGCGGCCAGCGTCTCGGCGAAGCCGCCGATCACGGTGAGCGGAGTCCTGAGCTCGTGCGAGACGTTGGCGACGAAGTCGCGCCGGACCGTTTCCAGCCGGCGCACCGGCGTGAGGTCGTACAGCGCGAGGACCGCGCTGCCCTCGGGCAGCGGCCGGGCGGTGAGCAGCAGGACGCGCTCCTCCACCCGGATCTCGATCGCGTCGGTCGGTGCGCCCTCCAGTGCCGCCTCGAGTGCCTCACGCAGCAAGCGGTCACGCGGAAGATGATCGACTGTGAGCGCTCCGGTCCCGCGAATGCCGAGCAGCCGGCGCCCGCTCTCGTTGATCCGCACGACGCGCCGGCGCGAATCCATGAGCACGATCCCCTCGTTGAGCGACTCGACCAGCGCGAGGAGCAGCGCTTCCTCGCGCTCGAGCGCCTCGAACCGGTGCGAGAGCTGTCCCGCCATGCGGTACAGTGCGGTCGCCAGATCGCCTATCTCGCCCGGTGCGGCGAGCGTCGGCCGGCGGGAGACGTCGCCGGCGGCGAACGCCTGCGCCACGTCGCGCAATTCGACGATCGGCCGGGCGATCGACAGCGCGAACAGCGCCGCGACGAGCATCGCGATCGCGAGCGCCACGAGCCCCGCGATCAGGACGTCGGCGCGCGCACCGGCCGTAATGTCGCGCAGATCGCTCGTCGGCTGCCCGATGCGGACCACACCGGGGGGCGCGCGCACGGCCACGAAGAGATACTCCATCCCCTCGCCGGGACCCGCCCGCACCGCAACTGCCGGAGCGCCGCGCAGCGCCGCGGCGATCTCCTCCCGGTCCGCGTGGCTCGCGAGCTGCTCGAGCGCGACGCCGTCGTACTCGCCGTCGCCGAGCACGCGGCCGTCCGCCGCCACCAGCGTGACCCGGCGGCCGAGCGTCGCGGTCCAGTGGTCGGCGAGGGAATCGGCGGAGGCGCCGGGCATCCAGGCGTCGCTCACGATCCGCGCGTCGCGCTCGAGCTGCCGGACAGCCGGCTCGAGCAGGCGGGATTCGAGCCGGCGCGTGGCGATCGCGACGATGAAGATGACGAGGACGCTGCCGACGATCAGCGATCCGAGGAGCAGTCGCTGGGTGAGTCTCACACCCTCTGCGACTGCTCCGCGCGCAGACGGTAGCCGAACCCGCGCACCGTCTCGATCAACTCGCCGGCCGCGCCGAGCTTCGTTCGCAGACGCTGGATGTGCATGTCCACGGTGCGGGTCTGAATGTCGGGCGCCGCCTCCCACACCGTCTCGAGCAGGTTGGCGCGCCCCTGCACCCGGCCGCGACGTTCGGCGAGGATGAGCAGCAGCTTGTATTCCGTGGCGGTGAGCTCAATGGGCTGCCCATCCACCTCCACGCGGTGCTCGGCGCGATCGAGGACGATCGGTCCGATGGCGAGGCGATCCGTCGCTGCGCCGCCGCCGGCGGAGACGCGCCGGAGGATCGCGGCGACCCGCAGCACGAGCTCCTGAGGGCTGAACGGCTTGGTCAGGTAGTCGTCGGCGCCGAGCGACAGGCCGCGAATCCGGTCCTGCTCCTCCTTCCGCGCCGTGAGCATGAGCACCGCCACGCCACGCGTCGCCTCCGCGTCGCGGAGCTGGGCGAGCACGTCGTATCCGGACATGCCCGGCAGCATCAGGTCGAGTACGACCAGCGACGGGCGCTCCTGTCGCGCGAGGTGCAGCGCATCACCGCCCGTGGCCGCGGTCGACACGCGGTAGCCCGCCTTCGCGAGATGGTAGGCGACGAGCGCGACTATGTCCGGCTCATCATCGACGACCAGAATGCGATCGGCGTTCTGCGTTGGTGTCATCATGAGGGGCCGGCGTGCGGCCGACGTTGAATCGCATGGTCGCGGCAAGTCGCGTCCAGATCGAGGCACGCGACCGACGTCGCGGAAGCGCCAGCGATCTGTCGCGCGACCGTGGACTTCCCCGACCACGTCCCGCCGGCGATTCCCACGATGTATGGAGACGACACCAGCACTGACCGCGAACGAACGAATGATGCACGAGTCGAAAGTGGCCAGGCAACCTGGCGACTGTCACGTCTTGGTATCGGCGGCGCGTGGGGCGGACGGCGGTCCCGACATGCCCCAAACGTCGCGCGCGGGAGGCCGGCCGTCAACGTCCGCCACCCTCCCTCTCCCACCTGGGCCAGCCTGAGTGGACTGATTCCGAGCTGTTGATGGCAGGTGGAGCTGCCTTGAACCGCGGAGGATCGCAGAGGTGGGCGCGGAGGATCGCAGAGGTGGGCGCGGAGGAACGCAGAGGACAGCACACCGAAGGAGCTCCCGACCGCAACGAGCCCGGAATGACTTGGATGAACGACCTCGGGAAGCCATTGCGTCCCGAGGCCATCTCCAAGGTGTTCGTCCGGGCTCGTAGCGGGCAGACCTCCGACCGGTGTGCCGTCCTCTGCGTTCCTCGTCGTTTCCTCCGCGTCCTCTGCGGTCAAGTCGGTGTCTGCGCGATCAATGCAGGTGACCGGCGCGGTTGGCGGACATGCTATCCCGATGAGGGAAGCACTCCACTAGTTTCCCTCGGAATGACACGCCTCTCCGGATGTCTCGCCGTCATGCTCGCGAGCGCCTCGCTGTCCGGCTGCGCGACGACGCCGGGACCGCGACGCGCGGCCGACGGCGCCGACCGCACGCTCGTGGTCGCCGCCACCACGGACGTCCACGGCCGGCTGCGCGGCTGGGACTACTACGCTGACGCGCCGGACTCGCTCCACAGTCTCGCGCGCGCGGCGACGATCGTCTACGGCTTGCGGTCGGAGCATCCGGACGGCGTCGTGCTCGTCGATGCCGGTGACCTGCTCCAGGGCAACCCGCTGGCGTACGTCGCCGCGCGCGCCTCGAGCGACACGCTGAGCCCCGTGATCGCGGCCATGAACGCGATGGACTACGACGCGGCGAGCGTCGGCAACCACGAGTTCAACTACGGAGTGCCGCACCTCGAGCGCGCGATCCGGCAGGCGGAGTTCCCGTTTCTGGCGGCCAACGCGTATCGCGTCGACGGAGCCCGCGCGTTCCCGGCCTGGACGATCGTCGAGCGTGACGATGTTCGCGTGGCCATCATCGGCGCGACCACGCCCGGATCGATGATCTGGGATCGGGACAACCTGGCCGGCCGGATCATCGTGCGCGATGCGATCCCTGCGGTGCGCGCGGCGGTCGATTCGGTCCGGGCGGCCGGCGCGCACGTCGTGATCGTGGTCGCCCACGCCGGGATCGGCGGCGGCTCGAGCTACGACGAGCGCGGTTCCGGCGTGCCGGCCGAGAACTTCGTGGGCGACATGGCCCGGGGCATCCCCGGCATCGATCTCATCGTCTTCGGCCACTCGCACGGCGAGGTGGCGGACTCGCTGATCGGCGGCGCCATGCTCATGCAGCCCGGCAACTGGGCGCGGAGCGTCGCAGTCGCGGAGCTGACGATGCGGCGCATCGGCAACGGCTGGACGGTCGCCGAGCGCCGGAGCCACACGGTGCCGACGGCCGGGCGCGCGGAAGCGGCGCCGGTGCTTGCCGCGACGGAGTCGATGCATCGTGAGACCGTGCGCTACGCGACATCGCCGATCGGCTCGACCGCCACCGCCTGGCGGGGCGATTCGGCCCGCGTCATGGACACGCCCCTCATCGATCTGATCCTCGAGGTCCAGCGCAAGACCACCGGCGCCGACCTCGCGTCGACCGCGGCCTTCTCGCTCGATGCCCGGCTCGGACCTGGCGCGATCACGGTGGCCGACGTCGCGCGGCTCTACCCGTACGACAACACACTGCGCGCGGTTCGCATCACCGGCCGGCAGCTTCGCGATTATCTCGAGTACAGCGCACGCTACTTCCGGAGTCTGTCGGATCCGGGCGGGCCCGTGGATCCCTCGGTGCCGGGTTACAACTTCGACATCGTCTCCGGCGTCGCCTACACCATCGATCTGACGCGGCCGGTGGGCCAGCGCATCACCCGGCTCACGCGCGGTGCACGCGCGGTCGCGGACGAGGACACGTTCACGCTCGCGCTCAACAACTATCGGCAGTCGGGCGGCGGCGGGTACGCGATGCTTCGGGATGCGCCGGTGGTATACGACCGGCAGCAGGAGATCCGGCAGCTCCTGATCGACGAGATCTCGAGTCGCGGTACCATCCGGCCGGAAGATTACTTCACGCCGAACTGGCGCCTGGAGCCGGAGGGCTCGGCGGGGATGGCGTACGACGCGATGCACGACCGCGGGGCGGACGCGAGGCGACGGTCGTCGACCACGCCGGCGTCCGTCGCGTCCGCCCCGTCCGCCCCGTCCGCCGCTCCGCGTGACGTGCCGCGCCTCCGCATCATCTCGACGAACGACTTCCATGGCGCGCTCGAGCCGCGCGCCGATGCGAACGGCGTGCGCCGGGGCGGCGCCGCCGAGCTCGCTGCAGCGGTCGCGCGCGCACGCGCCGAATGCGAGCCGCCGCAATGCGAGTCGATCCTGCTCGACGGCGGCGACATGTTCCAGGGGACGCCCGCTTCCAACCTGGCCTACGGTCGACCGGTCGTGGAGGTC
>CAYLPM010000309.1:0-10757 GCA_964385525.1 uncultured Gemmatimonadaceae bacterium | reverse complement strand
GCGCCCGGCGGCCGCCCCCACGGCACCAGCCGCCGCGACCGGGCGACCATCTGCGAGTACGGCGAGGGTACCGCCGACCAGCGGATCATGCGCTCGCCCGGAGCGCGCAGCGCCAGGACCAGCGCGATGAGCAGGAAGGCAATGACGCTGCCGATCACCACTTCGGCGCTCGCCGCGCCGATCGCCGCGCGACGCGCCATCTCGCCCGCGTCACCAGCGGCGGTCGGATGCAGCGCGAGCTTCAGGAGCCACGCGAGCAGCACGATGATGAACAGGAAGCCGTAGTTGCGCCGGATGCGGTACCCGATCGCCTGCACCAGCGAAAGGTGTGGTACCGTGCCCCCCAGATCCTCCGCCACAGCGTCGAGACCCGCGCGGATGGCGTCCTCCGACGGCTCGCCCGCATCACGCAACACGGGCGCGACCAGAAACTGATTCAGGCTGCGGAAGCGGCGGCGCCAGAGATCGTACACCTGATAGCGTCGCGATTCCATCAGCAGGAAGATCACGTCGAAGGCGAGCGACAGCAGCAGCACGACGTGCGCCGCCTCGGGCGCGCCGAAGGAGAAGGTGATCATGCCCGCCGTGGTGGCGGCCGCCCAATTCGTGGTCGCATCCATGCGCTGCCGCCAGACGTCGGCGTGGCCAACGACCGCGCGATAGAAGTGCACGGTCACGGGATGCGCGAGTCGTTCGGTTATCGGCGAGTCCGGTGGCATACCCGGCAATGTCGCACGGGACCGGGGTGCGGACCAGAGCGATGGCACCGCGCGCGGGTTGCCCGCGCCCATGGCGGACCGATAGCTTTCCAGCGGCATGATTCACACCCTCGCATCGCTCCTGTTCTGGGTCGCCGCCGGCTGCATCCTCGCCGCGCACCTGGCCATACTTCGCGGTCTCTGGACCGCCAACACGCCTTCGCAACCGACCCGGCACGGGGCCCGCCCAGGCGTCCGGTCCGACATCCTCTGGACGCTCGTGCCCGCGCTGCTGCTCGGCGTGGTGCTGGCCTTCACCTGGAAGGCCATCCCGCTCGAGCGGGCCGCGGAGGTCGGACCCGGCATCGAGGTGACGGCGCGATGACCATCCTTCGCCGCCTGGGGTTTGGCGCCCTCGCGCTCGCGTTCCTGCACGTCATCCTCGCGCCCGTCGTCCGAATCACGGGATCGGGACTGGGGTGCGGCGACCACTGGCCGAAGTGTCACGGCTACTGGTTCCCACCGTTCGATCGCGTCGACCTCATCATCGAGGTCATGCATCGCTACATCGCGGCCAGCCTCTCACTGACGCTGCTCGCGCTCCTCGGCGTGGCGATCACGCGGCGGCATGAGCCGGGCGTCGGCGGGCGCGGCGGCGTGCTGCGTGCCGCGGGCCTCGCCGTCGCCCTCACGGTCGTGGTGTCCGTCTTCGGCGGCATCACCGTCAAGCTGCATCTCCCCGCGCCGGTGACGGCGACGCATTTCGTGCTCGCAATGGCCCTGCTCGCCACGCTCGTCGCCGTCGTGCAGCGCGCGGGCGGGCTCGGCGCCTCGAGCGTGGCCGCCGGCGGCGTGAGCCGACGGACGCATCGCGGGGCCACCGCGGCCGCTGTGCTGGCGATCGTCGTCGTGGCGATCGGGGCTCTCACCGCGAAGATTCCCGGTGCAGCGGCGGCGTGTCAGGGCTTTCCGCTGTGCAACGGCGGAATCCTGCCGCGGTTCGGCGTGCAGCACGTCCAGTTCACGCATCGCATGCTCGCGTTTCTCCTGCTCTTTCACATGATCGGGCTCGCGTTCGCGATCCCGAAGCGCGGCGACGCCGCGGCCGTCGTGCGCGCGGGACGCATTGCGCTCGGCGCCGTGGTGACACAGATCGCCGTCGCCGCGGCGCTGGTGCTCCTCTTCCTCCCGCAGCAACTCCAGTGGCTGCATTCGGCCATGGCGACGCTGGTGTGGCTCACGGTGTTCACGTTCTCCGCCCTGGCGCGGCGGGGGGCGCTGGGAGAACCGCAACCGGTGGCCATCCCGCCGGCGGGCGACGCCGTACGGCCGCGCACCGAAGCGGGCCGCCCCGTGCCGGCGACCCCGCACTCCGTTGCCGTGATCGTCGCTCGCGGAGCCGACCTGTGAGTGGCGGTGGTGGCGGCGTCGCCGTGAGCGGCACGCGGTCGCGAAGCATCGCGGGCGACCTCGTGATGCTCACGAAGCCGCGGATCATCTCGCTGCTGCTGGTGACGACGATCGTCCCGATGTTCGTCGCCGGAAGTCCGGGCTGGCAGCTCGTCCTGGTGGTGCTGGTGGGCGGGTATCTCATGGCCGGTGGCGCCAACGCGGTCAACATGTACCTCGACCGCGACATCGACGATCTGATGGCACGCACCCGTCTCCGGCCGATCCCGAGCGGCCGCCTCGAGGCCGGGGCCGTGCTCCTGTTCGGCATCACGCTGGCTACGATGGCGACGTTCCTGTTCGCCTTCTTCGCCAACGTCCTCGCCGCCGCGCTCGCGCTCGCGGGCTTCTACTTCTACATCTTCGTCTACACGCGGTGGCTCAAGCGGACGACCCCGCAGAACATCGTGATCGGCGGCGCGGCGGGCGCGTTTCCGCCGCTCGTCGGATGGGCTGCGGTGACCGGACGCGTGGATCTCGCGGCCATCTATCTCTTCCTCATCGTCTTCTACTGGACGCCGCCGCACTTCTGGGCGCTCGCGCTTCTCAAGCAGCGCGACTACGGCCGCGCCGGCGTGCCGATGGCGCCACTCGTGTGGGGCGAACGCGAGACGATGCGCCAGATGCTCTGGTACACGCTGATCCTCGTCCCGCTAACGCTGCTCCCCGCCGCGTTCGGCGCCTTCGGATGGATCTACCTCGCATCGGCGGCCGCGCTCGGCGCGCTGCTCGTGTGGGGAATCGCGCGCATGATGCGCGCGGCGATGTGGACCGGGCCCGCGTGGTGGGTCTACAAGTACTCGCTCCTCTACCTCGCGCTTCTTTTCGTGGCGATGGTCGTGGACCGCGCCTTCGTCGGGTGACGGCCAGGCGTTCGATGCGCCGGCGGAGCGCCGGGTGACCGCCGGCATCCCGGTTCGCCCACCCCCCACCGAGCCCGACGCCGATCCGGGTCTCGTCGCCCGACGGCGTCTCGCCTCGCCGAAGCCCCTCCGCCCGCTCTTCTCGCGCATCCGGACTCACGCCGGGACGCTCGCGATCGCCGGCGTCGCGCTCATCTTCAGCGCCGCGATCAACCTCGCCTTCCCGCAGGTCGTCCGGCACCTCCTCGACACCGCGTTCTTCGAGGGCTCCACGGCGCAGCTCGATCGCATCGCGATCCTGCTGTTCGCGCTGTTCGCGGTACAGGGCGGGCTCAATTTCGTTCAGGTCTACACGCTCACCGCGACCGCCGAGCGCGTGATCGCCTCGCTGCGGCAGGATCTGTTCGCCCATCTCGTGAGGCTCTCGCCGGGATTCTTCGCGGATCGCCGCGTGGGCGAGCTGAACAGCCGCCTCTCGGCGGACACCGCCGTGCTGCAGGCGGTGATGAGCCACTACCTGTCCGAATTCTCGCGGCAGGTGCTGCTGCTCATCGGCGGCGTGACGCTGCTGACGCTGACGCACCCGCGGCTCACCGCGACGACGCTCGTCGTCGTCCCGATCATCGTCGGCGCGGCGGTGATCTTCGGCCGCATGCTGCGGCGCGCGAGCACCGGCGTGCAGGACCGCGTCGCCGAGGCGATGGGCACCGCGGAGGAGGCGTTCTCCCAGATCCGGATCGTGCAGAGCTTCACGCGCGAGGAAGAGGAGACGCGGCGCTTCGGCGCCCACCTCG
Organism: uncultured Gemmatimonadaceae bacterium; assembly: GCA_964385525.1. Taxonomy (GTDB): domain Bacteria; phylum Gemmatimonadota; class Gemmatimonadetes; order Gemmatimonadales; family Gemmatimonadaceae; genus DATKCV01. The sequence goes on along the minus strand of CAYLPM010000309.1, from coordinate 6,953 downwards.
GCGATGTTATCGCGGCCGCTCTGCGTCGCGCGAAGATCCGGGGCGTGTTCTTCGGCGCCATCACCTTCACCGCCTTCGGCGGCATCGTCGCGGTCCTCTGGCAGGGCGGCCGTCTCGTGCTCGCGGGCGCGCTGACGCCGGGAGCGCTCGTGCAGTTCCTCCTGTACGCGATCACCGTCGCCGCGGCGGTCGGGGCGCTCGCGTCGCTCTTTGGCAACTACCAGGAGGCGATCGGCGCAGCGCGGCGCGTGTTCGAGCTGCTCGCCACCGAGCCGGAGATCGCCGAGCCGGAAGCCCCGGAGCCCATCGCACACCCGGTGCGCGGCGAGGTCCGGGTGGAACACGTCTCCTTCCGCTACCACGATGATCTGCCACTGGTGCTCCAGGACATCTCCCTGCACGTCACGCCGGGCGAAGTGGTCGCGCTGGTCGGCTCCTCCGGCGCCGGCAAGACGACGCTCGGCTCGCTGATCCCGCGCTTCTGGGATGTGAGCGAGGGCCGCATCACCCTCGACGGCATCGACATTCGTCAGATCGCCCTCGGCGAGCTGCGCGGCGCCATCGGGATCGTGCCGCAGGAACCGACGCTCTTCAGCGGCTCGGTGCACGAGAACATCGCCTTCGCGCGGCCGCTGGCGACGGATCAAGCGATCCGCGCGGCCGCGCGCGCGGCGCACGCGGCCGAGTTCATCGAGCGGCTCCCGCTCGGCTACGAGACGCGGGTGGGCGAGCGCGGCGTGAAGCTGAGCGGCGGCCAGCGCCAGCGTCTCGCGATCGCGCGGATCTTCCTCAAGAATCCCGCGGTCGTGATCCTCGACGAAGCGACCTCGAACCTCGACAGCGAGAGCGAGCGCCTGGTGGAGGAGGCGATGCAGGAGTTGCTGCGCGGCCGCACGACGCTGATCATCGCGCATCGCCTCAGCACGGTGCAGCGCGCCGATCGCGTGATCGTCCTCGATCACGGGCGAATCGTGGAGGAAGGCACGCACGCCGAGCTCCTGGCGAGCGAGGGAATCTACGCGCGGCTGTACCGGGGGCAGTTCAGGGGCAGCGAGACGGAGGCGGGGCTGATCTGACCGGAGGGATGTCGCCCGGGGGGTCGGAGATGCGGGCGCGTCTCGGAGCGGGGGCACCACGACAGGTTACGCACGACGCGCCGCCACGCCTCTGCGTCTCGCCCGCATCGCGCCGAGCCGCCGGCGTTCGACGTCAAGGCAGGCTGCCGACCCGTCCGCCGTCCGGCGCTCGCGACGCATCGCCCGCCAAGCCGGCGTCAGGCGTCCGGAGCGACTCCTCGTACCGGCGGCGCTCCACCATGTCGAGCGCAAGGGCGAGCGCGGCGATCAGGCCGGCCGCGACGACGAGCGCAACGAGGACGATCTGCATGCCATCCATCGGACTCTCCCGCACAGTGAGGACAGCGGTGGCTCCGGCATGATGCCGAAGCAAGCGCCGGCGTCCGGCGAGCCGAGGTGTCTGATGGTGGCAGTCTCGCGCGAGCCGTCGTCGGCTGCACATGCAGCAAACGCTGCCGATGCGTCGGTGTCAAGTCTCCGGCGAGTTCACCGCGTCGGATGACGCGTCAGCACCGCGCGCGTCGTCGGCCCACGAGTCCTCGTCGAACACGAGCTCGACGTGCGTCTCGAGTCCTGAACCGATCTCGACGATACGTTCCGTGCTCCCCAGACGCTCGTGCCAGGCCACGAGGCGATATCGGCCTGGGGGCACCTCGGTCAACACGAATGCGCCGTGGGGATCGCTCAGGACCACATATGGGTGGTCGAAGACGGCGATCCATCCCGTCGTCCAGGGATGCACGTCGCACCGGACCTGCACCAGCCCCGGGCGTGACACCACCGACTCCACGGGCACGACACTCCCGGCATCGGTCTGCCGCACGATCTCGAGCAGGTCATCCGCATGCAGGTGCGTGAAGCGCGTGCGGTGCGCGATCGCGTCGTCGCTGCGAACGTTCAGCGCGCCGCCGGATAGCACCGCCTGCACGCGCGGCACGATCCGGCAGTCGTCGTGCATCACCTCGAAGCGTCGCTCCATGGGCAGCCGCTTGCCGAAGCGGATGTCGTGCAGCCACACGATCGCGTCGCCGACCCGCTCATCCTCGATCTGCACGGTGCGCTCCACATAGCCCGTCCCGCACACGTTCTGATCGGTCATCGGTCGGACCGTCGTGTCGCGCGGCGCGGAGCCGTCGAGACGGACGACACCGGTGATCAGCCCACCGTGCTGCACGTCGATCACCTCGTACGGCGCGCTGGGGGGCGCTGGGAACCCGCGCGGCGTGCCCGTGGACGCGGCGTCGACCTCGTCGGGGACATCGCGCCCGGAACAGGCACCGGCGCTCATCCAGAGCACGAGCGCGAGCATTATTGTACGTTGGGGAGCAGGCACGGGTCGCGCGCGTCGTCGGTCCTGCAGGGGATCGCCTCTCGAATGCGGGAGCGGGAGGTCTACCGCGTCGCTCCCTCGCGCGCAAGGGATGCGCACCGCGCGCGTGACGCACGGCGCGGCGCTCTCGTCCTTCCTGGAGCAGCTCTCGGCGCTCGCGCCGGTCCCGCCACGCTCGACGTTCGCACCTGGCACCCTCTCGAGGCCAGCCGCAGCATGATGTTTCCCACGCTCCCCGCCCTCGCGATCGCGCTCCTCGTTCCACCGGCGCCGCTCGCGTCCCCCACCGGTTCGGCGCCGGCGGACACGATCCGCGCCGCCACCGAAGTCCGCGCCTCCGTGCTGCGGAACACCGCCGATGTCCGCCGGTGCTACGAGGCCGAGGGCCTCCCGCGTAACCCCGCGCTGCGCGGTCGAATCCAGATCGCGCTGACGATCGAACCGACGGGCATCGTCTCCGCCGCGCGCGTCGACTCTGCGCAGGTGCACGGTCCCGGCGCCGCCGAGGTGGCACGCTGCATCGTCCGCCATGCCCGCAACTGGCGCTTCGACCGCGGACCGTACGATGTGGAGGTGCACCTCTTCCCGTTCGACCTCGTGCCCGAGCCGGCGCGGCCGGTGATCGGGACGCCCACACGCGGGGCTTGAGGGGGGCCGGCACCCCTTCGCCGGCGTGCACGACACTCGGATACAGCAGCCCGAGAGTGGACTGATTCCGCCGGTTCTAATGGCAGGTGGAACTGCATTGAACCGCGGAGGATCGCAGAGGTGGGCGCGGAGGAGCGCGGAGGACTGCACACCGAAGGAGCTCCCGACCGCCACGAGCCCGGAATGATTGAATGAACGACCTGGGGAAGCCATTGCGTCCTGAGGTCGTTTCCAAGGCAGTCGTCCGGGTTCGCCGGGCATACCTCGCAAGCCATTGCGTCCCGAGTCCGTTTGCAAAGCGGTCGTCCTGGCTCGTCGCGGGCAGACCTCCGACCGGTGTGCCGTCCTCTGCGTTCCTCGCCGTTTCTCTGCGTTCCTCTGCGGTCCAACGTCGGGTGACGGCGCGGTTGGCAGACATGCCATCCCGATGAGGCAAGCGCTCCGCTACACGACGATGAGCTCCTGCTGGTACACCTTCGGCGTCACCGTCACTGACCCCTCGCCGACCACGACGTTGACCTCCGTCCGCATCCCGATCTCCCCGGGGATGTAGACACCGGGCTCGATCGAGAACGCGACGCCCGGGATCAGCAGCCGCTCCTCGCGCGTTTCGAGATTGTCGAGGTTCGGGCCGGAGCCGTGCAGATCGCGCGGGTCGATCGAGTGCCCCGTGCGGTGCGTGAAGCGCTCGCCGAATCCTCGCTCCACGATCACGCGCCGCGCCGCGTCGTCCACCTCGCCGCCGCGGACGTCCTCGCCGGCGCCCACCCGCTCGCGCAGCAGCGCGATCGCCGCATCGCGTGCATCGCGGATCGCGCGCCAGATCTCCTGCGCCCGCTCGGTAGGGGCGCCGAGCGATGCCATCCACGTCTGGTCGGCCCAGATCCCGTCGGCGGCGTGCGCCCACAAGTCGATCAGCAGGATCTCGCCGTCGGCGATCCGGCGCGACGCACTCGGCTCGTAGTGCGGATTGGCCGCGTTCGCGCCCGCGGAGACGTTGGGGCCGTGGTCCGTGGAGAGTCCGAGATCCTCGAAGCGCTCGAGGATCCACTCCTGGAGCTCGCGCTCCGTGATCGGCTCGTCGGTGCGGGCGCGCTTCCCGGCCAGCGTGAAGGCGTCGCGCGCGATCGTCGCGAGCTGCTCGGCGGCCTGCTCGTGCGCCTCGATCTGGCGTGGCGTGAGCGTGGCGTAGAATCGCGACACGAGCTCGCCCGACGAGACCACCTCGGCCCCCGCCGCCCGCACCATCTCGAGCACGCCGGCCGGCACGCGGTCGAGGTACGGCACCGCATCGCCCGGCGAGTACTCCATCGCCACCCGCTTCCCGCCCACGAGCGATGCGAGAGCGGACTCCAGGGCGCGCCACGAGCTGTAGACCTCGCGCCCCCACTCCGCGGGCCATTTGCGCCACGGCATCTGCTCGATCGCGTGCGTGACCGCGACCGGTGGGCCGGAGCGCGGAATGAACGCGAAGATCCGCCGCGAAACCATCCCTTCGAGCCCGAGCAGCCCCCGGGCGACGGGATTCAGTCCGTGAAAGTCGAAGATCAGCCAGCCATCCAGCCCGGCCTGGTCGAGCGCCTGCTGGATGGATGGCAGCGTCGCAGGTGTGAGCACGTCGTCAGTCGTTCGAGGCCGTCTCGGGGCTCACGGGCCGCCATTCGGCGCGCCACGCGCACTTGCCTTCGCCACGCGCGATGCATCTAATGTGCTCCACGCCGCCGGTCGTGCCGATCAGCAGCGTGAGCAGCTCGCGGAGCGACCATTCGTAGAACAGACACCCGGCCGTTCGCGAGGCCTCGAGCGTGACCGAGGACTGGATCTCGAGCAGCAGCGACGAGCCGTGGCGGCTCAGCGATCCGTTGAGATAGCGCTCCGCGATCCGCCGGGCGCGGCGCAATGCGATCGGCCGCGCCATGATCGACGGGACGACGTAGAGCAGCTCGCGTGTGAACTGCGGGATCGTCTGATAGGCCTCGCGCGCCAGGTGTCGTCCTGCGGCCTTGAACACCTCGTCCGCATCGTTGCGGCGGCCGATCAGCCTTGCCAGCGCCACCGCCTCGTCCTGAGCGGTACGCTGCCGCCGCTTGACGGCATCGGTATAGCGCCGGATCTGGCTGAACACCGTGTCGCTCAGCCCCAGGCGCTTGCTCTTGAGCTCCGCCACGTACTCCGAGTCGTAGTCGCCCGCCGGCGTATCGACGTTACGGACGGCCTCGAGCAGGCTGAGCGGGAGAAGGGCGTCGACTGTGGTGAGCATTCAGGCGAGTCAGCGGCAGGGAGAAGCAGCGAAGCTAAGGGTCGGCGGGGCGTCATTCAAGCACAAATGCGGCGCCGGTCACCAAATGGACGTGTGCAACCTCACGGGCCAGACACGCGGGCCCCTTCAAGGACGATCGGGGCGCCCGTTCGGTGTCGGCTTGCTGGCGTTCGGTCCGTGCGCGAAGTTCGCGATCGCCGGTCTGGCGGTCTTCGGGCTCCGTCGAGGGGATCGACCTGCCACGTATCACCACTTCCAGTCACGATCGGACGGTCTCGCAATGCCCTGCTCCTCGATCCGTGAGCGACTCCACGAATTCATCGATGCCGAGCTTCCTGCCGACCTCGACACCGAGGTTCGCGAGCATCTCGCCGTCTGCGAGCGGTGTCGGCTCGACATCGACCATCAGCGCGCGTTTCTGGGCCGCATTCGACGGATCGAGCTCGCAGCCGCTCCCGACGAGGTGCGCGAACGGGTCCGCGCGGCCCTGTCTGGCCAGGCTCGGCAACGGTAACGCTCCGTGCTCGGGCGCGCGGTGATGGGGCTCGCGCTCGCGGGCGGGATCGCGCTGGCCGCGCGCCGCACGCGCTCGCTGAGCGCCAGCGGCGCCGTCGGGGCACTCGCCGTCGGAACGATCTGCATCGCGGCCGACTGGAGCTGGGGAGTTCTCCTGATCGCGTTCTTCGCCTCCTCATCGGCGCTGTCGCGCTGGCGCGCCGACGCCAAGGCGAGCCGGACCGAGCAGGTCGTGGCCAAGGGTGCCGAGCGCGACGTCGTGCAGGTCCTCGCGAATGGGGGGGTCTTCGCCGCCTGCGCGGCGATGTCGCTGCTCGTTCCGTGGGAGGGCTGGCTCGTCGTCGGCGCCGGAGCGATCGCCGCGGCCACCGCGGACACGTGGTCGACCGAGATCGGCACACTCGCGCGGTCCGCACCCCGCTCGATCGTCTCCGGGCGATCGGTGCCGACGGGAACTTCCGGTGGTGTCACGATCCTCGGAACGATGGCTTCGGTGGCGGGCGCCGGGTTCATCGCGCTCCTCGCCTGGCTCGTCGCCTGGCCGGCGGCGGCGGTCCCGGGCGCGATCGTCGGAGGCCTGGCCGGCTCCACGGCCGACTCGCTGCTCGGCGCCACGCTCCAGTCCCGGCGCTGGTGTGCCACGTGCTCCGCGCCGACGGAGCGCGATCGACACCGCTGCGGCGCCGCGACGATGCCTGCCGGAGGGCTCTCTTGGCTCGGCAACGATGGCGTCAACGCGCTCGCCAGCGGCGTTGGTGCTCTCGTTGCAGGGATGTTCGCGCCATGACCCTGCTCTCGGCCATGCCTCTCATCCGCCCGTCGTGGTGGCGGCGAGCCTCGACGATCGCCCGCACGCTGGCAGCCGCGCTTCTGCTGCTGGTGGGCGCTTGCGACGCGTCGGCGCGTCTGGGCGGTCCAGGCTCCGGACGATCGACGGATGGCGGGATCGACGAAGGTACCCCCGCGCTCATCGATCCGGACTTGGTCGGCGCGTGGCGGCGCGTCCTCATTCTCGGGGGCGACTCCGGTGATCTCATTCGCAGCGAGACGATCTGGTCGTTTCGCGCCGACGGCTCGGCGACGAGGTTCGTCGACGTCGTGGACTTCGGTCGCGGTATGGCCG
>CAYLPM010000308.1:0-5084 GCA_964385525.1 uncultured Gemmatimonadaceae bacterium | reverse complement strand
ACTCGGGCACGTACCCCCGGTGAGCCAGCCGCTCCCCCGAGGCGGCGTAGGCGGCCGCCGGCATGTCGCTCACCCCGGTCGCGTCGATCCACTTGTTGAAGAAGTTGAACAGTGCGCACACGGTGATGGCGTCATAGACCGCCTCCTCCGTCCACCCCGCCGCCACGACCGCCTGGACGTCCTCCGCGCGAAGCTGGGTGGACTCGCGGTTCATCTTCTCGATGAACGCGAACAGCGCCTTCTCCCGATCGCCGATCGGCGCGGTGCGAAAGTCCTCCAGCACCGCGTCCACCAGCGCACGATCCTCGAGCAGCGTCGCCGCGACCGCGGCGTGCGACCCGATTCAGAAGGGACAGTCGTTCCGCCGCGATGTGAAGGCCGCGATCAGCTCCCGCATCCCCGGGGAGAGCGGCGACGGCCCGCGCATGACCCCCTGCGTGAAGGCCGAGAGATGGTTCGTGCGATCGGGCTTGTAGGCGAACAGGTGCATGATCTGCGGCACCGGGATTCCGGCGCCCTGCATCGCCTGAATCGGTCCCGCATACGCGCCCTGAGGCGACGCGTGCTCGACCTCCGGAAGAAACATCGGCTTCATCTGTCCAGACTCCCGTGTCCGAAGTGGATGCTCGCGGCGATGCGGGTCGGACGACCCGGAGCGCGCCGCAGTCCCGCGTGTCAGACCGTACAGATCCGTACCGCCTCTGCCAGCGACGTTCGCGGATCTCTCGTTGGAATGAACTCCTGCCCGACGTATCCCATGAATCCGGTCTCCGCGATCGCCCGCATGATCGCCGGATAGTTCAGCTCCTGGCTCCCATCGATCTCGTGCCGTCCCGGCACCCCGGCGGTGTGATAGTGCGCGATGTGCTCGCGCGCGTCCCGGATCGTGCGTATGACATCGCCCTCCATGATCTGCATGTGGTAGATGTCGTAGAGCAGCCGGAAGCGACTCGAGCCCACGCGGTCCACGAGCGCCATCCCCCACGGCGTCCGATCGCACTGGTAGTCGGCGTGATCCACCCGAGAGTTGAGCAGCTCCATGCACACCGTCACACCGTGGCGCTCGGCGGCTGGCATCACGGCGCGCAGGCCGCGCGCGCAGTTCGCGAGTCCCTCCTGATCGCCAAGCCCGTCCCGGTTGCCGGAGAAGCAGATCACGCTCGGCACGCCCGCGGCGGCAGCGGCCTCGATTCCTCGTTCGTACGCCGGCACCAGCCACTCATGATGCTCCAGTCGATTCCACCCGCGCGTTAGGCGAGTGCGAGGCTCCGGCACCGTCGCGTAGCCCATCGCGCAGGCGAGACCATGACGGCGCGCGATCGCCCATTCCTCGGGCTCGAGGAGCTCGACCGAGGCCAGGCCAATGTCTCGTGCCATGGTGGCCAGGTCCTCCACCGACATGCCCGAGTAGCACCACCGGCAGACGGACTGGCGGAACGCGGCTTCCCCGCGCGGCGACACCGGCGCGTGCGCGCCCCTCGCGTACTCCGTCGCGGTGCTGCCGACCTCTTCGCCGGGCACCGACCACGCGGGCAGCGCCGACACGGAGCCGAGCGCGGCCGACGCGAGCCCTGTTCCGAGAAAGCGGCGACGATTCATCGAAGTCCGCTCACGTCGCAGGTGTGCACGATCCATCCGCTGCGTGTCCGCTCATGAGAGCAATCGCCGCAGATTGTCGTGGCTCGTCCGCACGCTGGCGAGAGGGTCGCTGGGCTGATCGTGCTCGACGAAGAAGTGCTCGAGTCCTGCCTGCTGGGCACGGGCGAAGATGGCGGCGAAGTCGATCTCGCCTTCACCGACGGCCACCATCTCGCGCGCGCCCGCCAGGTCGCGCATGTCCTTCACGTGCCAGAGCGGGAACCGGCCCGGATGCCGCTCGAAATAGGCGAGCGAATCGGCCCGCCCCATCGTCGTCCAGAACAGATCCATCTCGATCGCCACGTTCGCCGGATCGGTCTCGGCGAGCAGCAGATCGAACGGCATCATCCCTTCCACCCGCTCGAACTCGAAATCGTGGTTGTGATAGGCGAAGCGCATTCCTCGCGCGCGGCAGGCTGCCCCCCATCGATCGAACTCGGCGGCGAGCGCGCGATATCCGGCGAGCGTTCGTTCGCTCTCGGGCACGTAGGGGCAGACGATCCAGCGATGGCCCAGGATCTCGGCGACGTCGAGTGAGCCGGCGAGATCGCCCCGCAGCGCCTCGAGCGCGAGGTGCGTGCTCGGGGCGGCGAGACTCAGGCGGTCGAGCGTCGCTCTCAGCTGCCGGGGATCGCGGTCGAAGTAGCCGGCGAACTCCACCTCGCGGTAGCCGATCCCGGCGATCGCGGCGAGCGTGCCGTCGACATCGCGCTGCATGAGCGATCGGACGGTGTAGAGCTGCAGCCCGATGGCGCGGCTCGAGCCGGCCGTGTCGGAGCCTTGCTCGTCGGCGGCTGCGGCGTCCCCGGAGTCCGTGGGGCGGCACGCGGCCGCTGCACCGACGAGCGCACCGCCGACCGCGGTGGTGACGACGCGCAGAAAGTCGCGACGTGTCGTGTGATCGCTCATGCGTCTCCAGCGTCACAAGGGTGGGATTGCACCTGCTGGACGCCCTACGATGCAGCCCGGAGCGCGCCGCGACAAGCGCCCGGCGAGGCCGGGACCGCGCCGAGGCTCTCCGTGCGGCCCGTCGACGGCGCCCTCGGCCGGGTATCGGCCGGGTATCGGCCGGGTTTCGGCCGGGTTTCGGCCGGGCCTCGGCCGGGCCTCGGCCGGGCCTCGGCCGGCCGGGGCTTTCCACGACCGTCGGGCGAAGTGAGAAAAAACCCACCCCTCTCGCGTTTCACCGACGAGCGCGGTGCGCGAGCGGGGTTCGCGTGTCGCGGTTCCGATTCCGCACCGACTGCGAGGTGAGACGTCATGCTCGATCATCGTGGAGTGCGCGCCCGGGTCATCGCCGCCGCGCCGGCTCCGGTTACGTCGGGGCGCATCGAGGATCTTTCGGCGCGCTCGGCGGCCTCGCGCGAGCGGTGAGCGGCGTCCGCCCCCTCGCGACACGGACGCTGGGTGCGTCCACCGCCGCAATGCACCAGAGAGTGGTGCACTGCGGCGGTGCGCGCCGTACCTTGGATCCCATGTCCCCACCCGCCGACTCCGCCTCGTCTGCGCTCGAGCGAATCATCGCGCGCTTCGGCCCGATGCTGCGATCCGTCGGACTCCGACGCGGTCTGAGCGAACCAGACCTCGATGAGCTCGCGCAGGAGGTGCGCGTCCGCTTGTGGCGCGCGCTGGCCGAGGGCGAGAAGATCCATCAGGTCAAGACGTCTTACGTGTACCGCGCGGCGATGTCGGCGGCGCTGGACATGATTCGCCGGCGGCGCGCACGCGCGGAGCAGACGCTCGAGCACGGAGTCGCGGACCTCGCGGGAGCCACCGCCGGTCATCTCGACAGTGACCGTCCCGACGCCGAGTTGGAGCAACGGGAGCTCGCGGAGCGCATCGATCGCGCGATCACCGAGCTCGCCCAACCGCGCGATGTGGTCGTGCGACTCCATCTATCCGGATATGACCGCTTCGAGATCGCCCGACTGCTGGGATGGACCGAGCCGAAGGTTCGAAATCTGATCTACCGCGGTCTTGCCGACCTGCGCGAGTTGCTCCTTCAGCAGGGGATTGGTCCCCGGAGCATGGTATGAGCGACGACATGCTGCGAACGACATACGAATGGAAGCTGGCGAAGCGCGATCCCGGACGCGCTGATTGTCAGACGCCCGAAGCGCTCGCGGCCGTGATCGATGGCACGGCGACCGAAGTGGAGCGGATGCAGACGCTGCGGCACGTCGGGAGCTGTCGACACTGCCGGGCGGAGCTCGACCTGTTGCGGGCCGCGCATGAAACGGCCGAGATGGCGGTACAGCCCCGAACGCGCCGGTTTCCGATGCTCGCCGCCGCCGCCGCGGTCCTGATTCTCGTTGCCGGCAGCATGCTGCTCCGCGAGGGGATGTTCCCGCGGGCCGACACCGTGCGCGACGCGTCACCAGCCGGCGTCATGCGACTCATCGAACCGATCAATGACGCAACGGCGCGGCCCCCGGCGACGCTCGTGTGGGCTCCGCTGCCCGACGCGCGACGCTACGAGGTCGAGATTCTGAGTGCCGACGGCCTGGCGGTGTTCACCGCATCCACGCGGGACACGACGATCGTCGTCCCGGCCGACACGTCGCTCGTACCAGGGGCGCCGTATCGCTGGTGGGTCGGCGCCACACTGCAGGACGGCTCTCAGGTTCGTTCGCTCGCCCGCACGCTTCGCATCGCGCCGTAGGTCGTGCCGACCACCAACAGCAGCGTCACCCCCAACAGCCACCCCCGGGCAGTGATTGCACCGGGCTGACGCAGCACCGGTTGCGCCAGGGGGTCGCCGACGATCGTGAACGCCGCCCATTCGCGCGCCGGCGCGCCGCGCTCGAGCGCCGCCAGCTTCGCGATGCGCAACGCCTCGGCCACGGCGCGGCCGTCCGCCATTGCCCGGTAGAAATCCTCCACCAGCCGCACGGTCGCCTCGTCGCCGATCGGCCACCATGTCGCCGCCACCGCCCTCGCGCCGGCGGCGAGAAGCGGCGAAGCGAGTCCCTGGATGCCCTCGCCGCGCACGAGCACGCCGCCCGCCGTCCGACAGGCGGACAACACCACCAGATCCGCCGCGAGCGGCAGGGCGGCCAACTCTCCCGGTCGCATGAAGCCGTCTTCGCCCTCGGATGGAGCGAGCGCCAGCGCGGTGTTTGCCACCGACCCCTGGTCCACCAGCGCGTGAGTGGCGAAGTGCACGATGCCGTATGTCGCCAGCGGGGCTGCCTTGAGCCACGCTTCGGACGCGTCCTCGCGGCGCAGCACCGTCGCCTCTTCCGCGAAGCGGGCGATCGCTCGCGCCTCGCGTCCGCTGCCGCGGAGGCGCGGCAGACCACCGCGACCGGCGAGCGCGGACCGGAACGCCTCGACGCTGCCGTCGCGTGCGCTCGTCTCGCCGGCGAACTGCGGATCGGCCAGGACGATCATCCTGCGCGCCGTCGTGTCCCGGTCCCGCTCCCACAGACGCGCTGCGATCGCGG
>CAYLPM010000307.1:0-8267 GCA_964385525.1 uncultured Gemmatimonadaceae bacterium | reverse complement strand
CCAGCCCGATGACAATTCCGGTCATCTCGAGCGCACGGGCACGCACGTGCAGGGGGCGTTGCGCCTGCCGGTCGGCGAACGGGCGGCGGCTCGACTGACGTTCGTGTACGAGCACTTCGGCGTGCGCTCCGCCGCGCCGACACAGTCTTGCGACCCATCGGTCGAGGCGTGTCCATTCGAGCCGACGCGACTCCCTTTCGCGCTCGGCCTGGTCGCGCTGACGGTGACGGGCCGCTCGGACACGTTCGGGGGGCGTCTCTACGGAGGAGCGGGTGCCGGCATGCATCACGCCTTTCGCTCGCCGTGGCTGGGCGAGCGAACGGGGTTTGGCGCCCATGCGGTGCTCGGAGCGACCCTCGGCCCGGAGCCGCGGGGCCTCGGGATCGAGGCGAGCGTGCACCATCTAATGAATGAGCACAGCGGCGCGCCGTGGCTCATCCCGATCGGATTGACCTGGACCTTCTGAGCGCGAACGACGGGCGGCCGGCCGACCGCCCGTCCGGACTCACTCGGCGCGCAGAGCGATGATCGGATCGATGCGCGTCGCGCGCCGCGCGGGGAGCAGACACGCCATCGCCCCCGCGGTCGCCAGCACCATGATGACGCCGAGGAAGATTCCGGGATCGCGCGGCTGCACGTCGAAGAGCAGGGTCTGGAGGAGCTGCGATACGCCGGCCGCGAGCGCGAGTCCGAGAGTCATTCCGATGCCGATCTGCATGACCCCCTGTCGAAAGACGAGGCCGACGACATCACTCGCCTGCGCCCCGAGCGCCATGCGCACGCCGACTTCGCGCGTCCGCTGGCCCACCGAGAACGCCATCACCGCGTAGAGTCCGATGCCGGCCAGGAACAGCGCGACGAGGCCGAAGATCATGAACAGTGACCCGAAGATCCGATAGAACCAGGTCACCTCGCGCACTGACTGCGCGAACGTGAGGGGCCAGTAGATCGGAAGATCGGGATCGATCGAGACGACGGCGTCGCGCACGGGACCCGCGAGGGCGAGCGCATTCCCGCGGGTGCGTGCCACCACGCTCATGAACCGCGAGGCGCCCTGACTGACCGGCAGGTATACCGCCTCCGGATCCTCGTTCTCTACATTGCCCGGGTAGCGATCTGGAACGACGCCGACGATCGTCACCCAGGGCTCGGTCGAGGCCGACGCGCCGAACCTGATGCGACGCCCGATCGGATCCTGCTGGGGGAAGTGACTCGCGACGAAGCTCTCGTTGACCACCGCGACCGGGAGGGTTCCCGCGCGATCCTGGGAGAGGAGCGTGCGGCCCTGGCGCGCCGGCATCGCGAACGCATCGAACAACGAGGGTGACACGAGAATCCGCCGCGCGTACGGATACTCCCGGTCGGCCGTGTACGTCGCGCCGTCGATACCGAAGTTCCACATTCCGGAGCCGCGCGCCGGCAGGTTCTGCGTCAGCCCGGCGGCCTCGACGCCCGGAATGGCGCGAATGCGTTCCTCGAGCTGCTCCCAGAACTGCACCTGGCGGAGCGTGTCAGGATAGTCGGCTTCAGGCAGCCCGACTCGCGCGGTAAAGACCTGCTCGGTATCGAATCCGAAGTCGATGTTGCGCAGCTTGACCACGCTCTTGATCATCAACCCGGCGCCGACCAGCAGACCGCACGAGAGCGCGATCTCGGTCACGACGAGCACCCGGCTCATCCGGCCGACGCGCATGCTCGAGGAACCACGACTCTCGTCCTTGAGGATCTCGCTGACATCGAGCCGGGACGCCTGCAGCGCGGGCAGGATGCCCGAGATCACCGCGGCGATTACGGCCACGCCGATGGCGAACGCGAGCACCGGCGGGTGGAGCGCAATGTCGATCCAGAACGGCGGACTGGTGCTGGCGATGGCGCGGTTGAATGCGCCGATGCCCGCCTGGGCCAGGCCGAGGCCGAGCAGCGCGCCGAAGGCGGAGAGCACGAGCGCTTCGGCGATGAACTGCCCGACGATGCGGCTGCGCGAGGCGCCGAGCGCGGTGCGAATGCCGACTTCCCTGGTGCGTGCGGCCGCGCGGGCAAGGAGCAGATTGGCGACGTTCGCGCACGCGATGAGCAGCACCAGGAACACCGCGCCAAGCATCGTCCAGAGGAGGGCGACCGGCTCGTCGCCGATGTATTCGCTGGTGAACGGCTGGATGACCGCACCGACACCCTCGTTGGTTCGCGGATTCTCGTCGGCGATCGCCCCGGCGATCGCGCTCATCTCGACCTGCGCAGCGTCGACGGTGACTCCATCGCGCAGCCTGCCGAGCACCTCGAGCGACATGCCCTCGCCGCGCGGCAGGGCGCTCGCATTCAAGGGCAGCGGCACCCAGACTTCCTGCGAGATCGGGAACTCGAAGCCCTCGCGCATGACGCCGATGACCGTCGTCGGCCGTCCATTCACGCGCATCGACGTGCCGATGATGTCGGGATCGGCGCCGAACCGGTTGCGCCATGCGGCGTACCCGAGGACGATGACGGGTTCCGCGCCCGGCTCATCCTCGCCCGTCTGGAACGTCCGGCCCATGAGCGGCGTCACCTGCAGCAGCTCAAAGGCGTTGGCGCTGATGAACGCGCCATCGAAGCGCTCCGGACGGTCGGCGCCCGCGACGTTCACGGTGCCGGTGTAGAAGCCCGCGAGTCCCGCGAACGAACGCTGTCGCGCGCGCCAGTCGTGCAGATCATGGATCGGGACCTCCATGCTCTCGATGTCGCGCGATGGATTGTTGCGTTCGAGGTGAACGAGCTGGTGGGACTCGGGGAAGGGGAGTCCCTTGTAGAGGGCGCCGTACACGATGCTGAACATCATCGTGGTGAGGCCGATGCCGAACGTCAGCGCGAGGACGGAGACGAGCGCGAGACCCGGCATCTTCGCGAGCGAACGGGCGCCGAAGCGAAGGTCCTTGAGCAGCGATTCCATACGGAGCTGGATGGGGCGTGGGGAGGGCGGAACGGTCGTGCGTCGTCTAGCGGTACGGCACTCCGGGAGGCGAAGTTTCAGACAACGCCCGGGAGGTTCGCCATGGACGACGAGATCGTAGTGGTCCGCACATACTTGAGCGAAGTCGAGGCGCATATCGCGCAGGCCGCGCTCGCGTCCAGCGGGATTCCCTCGATCGTGCTGCCCGACAACGCGGGTGGCATGCTCCCGATGCTTCAGGTCCTGTTCCCCATCCGACTCGCCGTTCGAAGCGACGATCAGGAGGCGGCGATCGCCGTGCTCGATGCTCCGCCGGGCGTGCACGACGTGGATGCGGAGGCGGACGCCGGGCCCGAGTGGGACGAGGAACGCGAATGACGTCGCCGCAGCGGTCCTCTCGGGTGACCTCGTCCCCGTCGCGCGAGCCGCCTGTCGCGGCGACGGGCGATGCGGCGGATGTGCAGCCGCGGGCTCCCGGTGTCACCCTCGCCCGCACGTGGGATCGCCTGCGCGACAAGCCGGGCGGCAAATGGCTCTTCAGTCGCATGCTCGGCCGCATGGTTCCGTATACGGGCACGATCTCGCCACAAGTGGTCGAGCTGCGGCCCGGGTTCGCGCGCATCGCGATGCGCGACCGTCGTCGCGTGCGCAACCACCTGCGTTCGATCCATGCGATCGCGCTCGCCAATCTCGGCGAGGTGACGAGCGGGCTGGCGATGACGCTGGCGCTCCCGGCGAGCGTGCGCGGCATCGTGACGCGCCTCGAGATCGACTACCTGAAGAAGGCGCGTGGGCGCCTCGAGGCCGAGTGCACGTGCAGTGCGCCCGAGGTGACGGCGCCGGTCGATCACATCGTGCGTGCGGACATTCGTGACCGCGACGGCGAGATCGTCGCGCAGGTGATGGTGACGTGGCGGCTCGCCCCGAGCTGAGCGAGGCGGGCGCGCCGCCCCCGCCCATCGAGACGGCGTTCACGCGACACGCCGGCGTGCGGTATCCGATCATCGGCGGCGCGATGTATCCGTGCAGCAACCCCGAGCTCGTCGCCGCGGTCTCGGCGGCGGGCGGCATCGGCATCGTGCAGCCGATTTCCCTCACCTACGTACACGGCCACGATTTTCGCGAGGGGCTGCGCTACATCCGCGGGCTGACGACGGCGCCGATCGGCATGAATGCCCTCATCGAGCAATCGTCGAAGACGTATCGCGAGCGCATGGAGCGGTGGGTCGCGATCGCGCTCGAGGAGGGCATCCGGTTTTTCGTGACGTCGCTGGGCAATCCGCGCTGGGTCGTGGACCGTGTGCGCGACTCGGGAGGCATCGTGTATCACGACATCACGGAGCGGAAGTGGGCGCTCAAGGGGCGGGACGGAGGCGTGCACGGCCTGATCGCGGTGAACCGGCGGGCCGGCGGACACGCGGGGCCGCGCACCGCGGAGGAGCTGATCGCCGAGGTCGGCGACCTCGGTCTGCCGCTGATCTGTGCCGGAGGTGTCGGTGACGCCGATGCGTTCGTGCACGCGCTCCGGCTCGGCTACGCCGGCGTCCAGATCGGGACCCGCTTCATCGCGACGCCGGAGTGCCGAGCCGCCGATGCCTACAAGGCGGCGATCGTGCGGGCGGACGAGCAGGACATCGTGCTCAGCGAGCGGATCACCGGCGTGCCTGTCGCCGTGATCCGTACTCCGTACATCGAGAAGATGGGACTGCAGGCCGGTCCGATCGCGCGCTGGATGCTGCGCGGCCGCAGGCGGAAGCATCTGATGCGTACGATCTACGCCCTCAAGTCACTATATCAGCTCAAGCACGCGTCGCTCGACGAACGTGGCGAGCGCGACTACTGGCAGGCGGGCAAAAGCGTCGGCGGGATCGATGCGATCGAGCCGACCGGCGAGATCGTGCTTCGCTTCGTCGCCGCCGCGCACGCCGGTGGACTCGGTGCCGCGGCGCGCCAATGACGCTACGGTTGGCTGATGAAGATGGAATTCTGGCCGAGGTCCCAGCGTACGATGGTGTGGCCGGACAGGAAGCGGAACGGTCGCGAGAGGATCTCCCCGCCTGTCGGCGGCTCGGCGCGGAGCCGATATTCGCCACCGGTCGGCGGAATGTTGAGGTCGAGCGTATCCACCCGGGCGGAGCCCACGTTGCCGAGGAGCGTGCGAGGTCCGACTTCCGGGACCACCCAGATCTGCACGGTGCCGAGCGGGCCATGCTGGTTGTCGACGACTATGCGAGCGGCGGGTTCGCCGCCCCCGCCGCGCAGGGGACCGCACGCGGCGGCGACGATCGCCAGGAGCGCGAGGAGGGTGGTGCACGTGGCGAATCCGAGCTTCTTCATCGCGATCTCCGCGTGAATCGTTCGAGAACCCGCGACGCGGGACCGGCGCGGGATGCAGAGGTGCTGCAGGACGTGTGCCCCAACCCGAGTCCTGGATGATTCGTCCGCGTTCGTCACTGCTCGTCGCGATTCCGCTACTCGTGCTCGCGCTCGCCGCGGGCACGCAGTCGCTCGGACCTCTGCCGCCGCTCGGGGCGCTGCTCGACCCGGCACAGGGTGCGTGGGCGCTTGCCGCGCGCGCGGAGCACGACCGCGACACGGAGGCGCGGATCGCCGGACTCGCGGCACCCGTCCGCGTGGTCTACGACGATCGGGGCGTGCCGCACATCTTCGCGGCGTCGGAGCCGGACGCACTGCGTGCGTTCGGCTGGGTGGTCGCGCGCGATCGGCTGTTTCAGCTCGAGGTGCAGGCGCGCGCGGGCGGCGGTCGCCTCACGGAGCTGGTCGGCGCGCTCGGCCTCGGCGTCGATCGCGAGGCGCGCGCGCTCGGATTGTCGCGCGCGGCGGAACGGAAGCTTGGCGCGATCGAGCGAGGGGGAGCCGAATGGCGGGTGCTCGAGGCGTATGCGCAGGGAGTGAATTCGTGGATCGACGCCATGCGCCCGGCCGATCTTCCGCTCGAGTATCGTCTGCTCGGCACTCGGCCGGCTCGTTGGGAGCCGATCCACTCGCTGCAGCTGCTCGGCCGCATGGGGTGGACGCTCGCGCTGAGCGATCACGAGCTCGTGCGGATGCGTGCGCGCTCCCTCGTCGGCCGTGAGGCGGCCGACGCCCTCTTCCCGATCCACGCACCGATCCAGGAGCCGATTCAGCCGAACGGGCGCCCGCTGCCCCGCGACGACTTTCGACCGCTGCCGCCGCCGGGCGAGCCCGAGCCGGCCGACGTGGCTGCCGCGCACGCGCTCGACGACCTGATGCCGCCGCTCGCCCTGTCGCGCCACCAGCGTGCGGCGGGCGACGCGCTCGGCAGCAACAACTGGGCAGTGGCCGGATCGCGCACGCGCGATGGGCATGTCCTGCTCGCCGGCGACCCGCACCTCGAGCTGACGCTCCCATCGATCTGGTACGAGGCGCATCTCGTCGTCCCCGGTGCGCTCGACGTGTACGGAGTCACGATCCCGGGCGCGCCAATGATCGTGATCGGTTTCACGCGCGACATCGCGTGGACGTTCACGAACTCGGAAGCCGATGTCCTGGATCTCTGGCGCGAGACGGTGGACGACGCGTCCGCGCCGTCGCGCTACCTCGTTGACGACGAGTGGCGAACGATCGAGCTGCGCATCGAGCAGTATCGGGATGCGGTCGGCCGGTTGCTCGCGACGGATACGCTCCGATTCACGCATCGCGGGCCCCTGCGGCGCATCGGTCCGACATGGGTCTCGTCGCGCTGGACGGTGCTCGAGCCCGGACGCGAGATCGAAGCATTCCTCGGCGTGGTCCGCGCGACGACCACGCGAGAGTTCCTCGCCGTCACCGCCGGCTATCGTGCGCCGGCGCAGAACATGCTCGTCGCCGATCGCGGTGGATCGATCGCGATTCGCTCGACGGGACGCTTTCCCCTGCGTGCGGGAGATGGACGCGGGGACGTGATCCGGGATGGCTCGCGCTCCTCGAGCGACTGGGTGGGTGACTGGCCGCTCGAACGTCATCCGCAGGCGATCGATCCGCCGCAGGGGTTTCTGGCGTCGGCGAATCAGCAGCCGATCGACCCCCGTGCCGACGCCGGCTATCTCCGCGCGAGCTGGCCGGCGCCCTGGCGGGCGACGCGGATCAATCAGCTCCTTCGCGCGAACGATCGCATGACGCCCGATGCGATGGCGCGCATGCAGACCGATCCCGGGAGCGCGCGCGCGGACCGGTTCGTCCCGGCGTTCGTCGCCGCCGCGCGCGCGAGTGCGTCGTTGCCGGACGCGCCACGGCTCGCCCGCGCGGCCGCGCTGCTCGAGAGTTGGGATCGGCGGTATACGCCCGACAACGATCGCGCCGTGCTGTTCGAGTACGCGATGAGCGAGCTGGCGTCGAACCTCTGGGACGAGCTGCGATCGGATGGGTCGCGTGCGTCGCTGTCGCCGGGCGACGCAATCATCGCACAACTCCTCGAGTTCCCCGAGAGTGCGTGGTGGGACGACCGCCTGACTGGCGAGCGCGAGACCCGCGACCGGATACTCTCCCGCAGTCTGGCGGACGCGTACGCGCGCGCGGTGCGGATGCACGGAGAGCCAGGCAGCGACGAGTGGACGTGGTCGCGGCGGCGGCACGCACGCATCGAGCATCTGCTCCGCCTCCCAGCGCTCTCCGCACCCAGCGTGCCCGTGCAGGGAGGGCCCTCCACGCTCAGCCCTTCCTCGGGCTCGGGCCGCTTCGGGGCAAGCTGGCGGATGGTCGTCGAGCTCGGACCCGAGGTGCGCGCGTGGGGAATCTATCCCGGCGGACAATCGGGAAACCCCGTGAGTGCCCGCTACCGCGATGGAATCGCGTCATGGCGAGAAGGCCGGCTGGACACGCTCCGCTACCCGCGCGAGCCGGCGGATGTCGTCATGCCGACGGCGAACGTGACTCTGCGGCCTTCGGGGTCCGGCCGATGACGATCCGCGCCGACGGCGCGCATCGCCGCGAGTGGTCGGGATGATGCGGAGCGTCGTCAGGGTCGTGCTGCTCGCGCTCGCGTTCGCGCTCGGGACGCTCGTGATCGGGTGGTTCGCCCTGCCGATCGTCGCCGTCGTCTGGGGCGCGATCGCGGATCGGGAACGTGCGTCACTCGACGCGGCGGTCGCCGCCGTCGTGGGATGGGGTGCGCTGTTGGTGCTCGCGATGTCCACCGGGGCGATCGGCGAGGTCGCCCGTGTGATCGGCGGCGTGGTCGGGGTGCCGAGCTGGGTACCGATCGCGGCGACGCTGCTCTTCGGGGTGGCCCTCGCGTGGAGCGCCGCCGTCGTCGGACGAGAGATCGCGCGCGTCGTGCGGGCGGCTCGAGTCCGCGCGCCGTCTCCGGCGACGCCGCGGGAGC
>CAYLPM010000306.1:0-3595 GCA_964385525.1 uncultured Gemmatimonadaceae bacterium | reverse complement strand
CAGCAGGTTCTGGACGCGGATGCGGAGGTTGCGCTGAAACGGCAGGGGGTCTGCCGGGACGAAGGTGATCTGCCGTCCATCGCCGGTCTCGTTGAGCTCGACCGAACCCGGCACCTCGATGCCGGTCTCGACGTCCGTCACCACGACGTTGCCGCCCTGCACGGTCGAGGGCAGCACGGCCTGGGTGAAGCCGAGCGTGATCGGCGCGTTGACGTTGAGCGCCCCGGCCGGACACGCCACGAGGGCGAAGT
Source organism: uncultured Gemmatimonadaceae bacterium (assembly GCA_964385525.1). GTDB lineage: Bacteria > Gemmatimonadota > Gemmatimonadetes > Gemmatimonadales > Gemmatimonadaceae > DATKCV01. The sequence goes on along the minus strand of CAYLPM010000306.1, from coordinate 3,344 downwards.
CCGGGTCGATGCGCGTGGGGTCATCGTCGCAGGCGACGCCCGCGAGAACGACCGCGACCAGGGATGGAAGTCCGACTGCTCTCCAGTTCACGACGACGCTCCTCCGAGCTTGCGTTCGGAACGCGGGGCCGGCGACGGCCGGCGGGAATGACGGCGCTCGTGGCTCACGTCGAGGCCAGTCCGCCCGACTGGCACTGATTCAGCTGCAGGTTGTTCTTGCCGCAGGTCGCGAGCAGCTCCTGAATCGGATCCACGTGCACGAGCGTCACGGTCGGCGGCTCATAGGGGCGCCGGTCCCTTCGCTCTTCAGGCTTCGACATGCATGCCTCCAATGGCGATGAGTGGCCAGGGTGTCAGGGACGTCATCCGGCCACGCAGGCGCCGAGCGGACGTGCGCCCGCCCGGTAGTCGGGGTGAGCCGCCGGCGGCAGACCGTGCTCCGCGTGCGTGACGTCGCAATGGTACGTGTCCTTCAGGTACGGGCTCCCGGTCGCGAGGCGCGACCGCGCCGGGCAGTTGCCGCAGTTCTGGCGCAGCGAGCAGCCGCTGCACGGCGCCTCGGCGGGGAGCGGCTGCGTGACCCACCCGCCCATCTCCATCCACAACTCCTCCCACGGCATCTCGAGGATCGGGAACGCGGGCTCGCGGTCAATGATGCAGTGGCTCGCGTGGCCCAGCGCATCGACGAAGAAGGAAACGCGACCGGCGCCGCAGGTGTACAGCTCTTCGCTCGTGGCGTTGGGATCCGTCATCGAGCACTCGGGGAGTGGCCCCTCGTGCTGCTCCGGCGGCCGACCGTTCTTGAGCTCGTAGATCGTGTCCCGCACCTTCGCCAGATCGCGCGGCTCGATGCGATAGAACGTCGGTTCCTGGCCGCCCGAGTGCCGCGGGTCGATCGTCGGATCGTACTTGAAGGGCAGGCCGCGCGCGCGTGCGAACGCGACGAGCTGCGGCACGTGATCCTGAGTCAGCGTGCTGACGGGACACTTGAGCGCGAGCGGGACCCCGGCCGCGACGAGGTGATCGATCCCGCGAACGAACCGGGCGAAGGAGCCGGGAATCGACGTCGTCCCCTCGTAGTGCTCCGCATCGGCGCCGTAGATGCTGACCTCCATCGAGAACGGCGGGTGCTCGGCGAGGAGCGATGCGATGCGATCCGTGATCATCGTGCCGTTCGAATAGAGCGTCACGAGGAAGCCGCGCTTCCGGGCGTGCGCGTAGATCTCCGGAAAGTCGCGGCGCGAGAAGATCTCGCCGCCGGTCAGGGTCAGCCACAGCACGCCCGCATCGGCGATGCGGTCGAGCACCGTGCAGACCTGCGCCGTCGTGAGGTACGGTCCCTCGTAAGGATCGATCGCGACGTAACAGAACTTGCAGCGCAGATTGCAGGTCGGAGTGATCTCGAACGTACATCCGAGCGGCGTACGCTCGGCCCGCGCACTGCGGCCGATCTGCCGTTCGAAAACGCTCATGGAGATCGCCGTGGTCATTGCCTGTCCCCGGCGCGAACGATGGCGCCGATCTGAAGCATGTCGGTCAGGAACGCCTCGACGTCTTTCGTCGCCTGGGCGTGCGCGATGTCGAAGTCGGACATCAAGATTCGCGCCAACTCCGGGGCGCTGCGCGGTTCATCGAGCGCATCCCACAGCTCCGCGCCGGTGTCGTTCAGCGCGTAGAGGTCGGCGGCCTTGGCCACGACATCGCTGCTGCGCGCATCGACGGGCACCAGAATCAGCTCCCCGGCGACGCGCCGGGCGACGATCCCGCCCGAGCGGGCGAAGCGTCCGGCGTCAGACACGGATCCTCCGTCGGAGCTCGGTGATGAGCCACTCGACGGCCTCCGGCGTCGGCGGGTACTCGAACTGGAACATCGGGGCCGCGCCGAGCAGATTGTGTACGAACCCGAGCGCGTCCGGCATGTGCCGGGGACTCCACAGCGGGAGGACCAGCGTATCCATCAGGCGCCGCGCCGCGTCGCGCGGCGCGAGGGTGGTCAGCGACGCCTGCTCCCCGTGTCGCAGCAGGACCATGGCGCGAAGCGGGCCATCCGCGGCCCCGATGACGTTCGCATCGCCCGGCCAGGGCGTTCCCCACACGCGCGCGTCCGTTCCATCGCGCTCGAGCGTCACCGCGATCCGATCGTCGCTCAGGAGGGTCACCGGCGCCCCGGCGCGCTGAAGCAGGCGCGCCAGCGTGCTCTTGCCCGCGCTCGGGAGACCCGGGCACAGCACGCCGGCGCCATCGAGCAGGAACCCGTTGGCGTGCGCGATGTGCCCGCGGCCGCGGTGGGCGAGAGCCATCGAGAGAATCGTGCGATCCTTCGCCCGCTGGAACATCGGAGCGGCGGGCGCGTGTGCGTAGACCAGCTCGTACTCGAATCCGGGGCGCGTCGCCAGCAGGAGCTGATCCGGGATCCCCTTTACGGCGCCGCGGAACATCACCGCCGTCTCGCCGGTCGACGTCGTGTAGTAGGTACACGCGGTCGACGCATCGAAGAGTGGTTGCATGCCGGTGACGCCGGCGTCGCCGATGCGGTGTCGCACGATGACCGGGGGCGCGAGCTCGGCACTCCCCGTCCAGGGGGGGCCCTCCTCGAACGCGATCGGTCCATTGATCTCGTGGACGATCGCCATGCCGGCGACGGGTGCGAGTCGAACCACACGCGCCGAGGCAGGAGGCTCGTGGTCGATGTGGTCCTTCACTCCCGGTCGCTGTCGAACGTGCAGATCGAATGTCGAGGTCACGAAATGGTCTTCGTCCGAGTGAATCGCGCGCGCCACCAGCGACTGAGCACCACACGCCACCAGCGCAGCCGCGGCCATGCAGGCGCCCCCGGCACTGCGAGCTCCCGTGAATCGACGCGGACCGCCGTCACGCGCGCGAGAATCGCGTCGCGCCGCACGGCCGGATCGCGCCGCCCGAGCGCATCGCCGCGCAATCGCACGTCGTCGCCGGCCACGGATACGACGCGGTGGACGACGGGCAGCCCCGTCGGGAGTACCGCCAGCACGACATCGCCGATGCGCGGCGCAGCGTCGCTCGCGAGCGGGCTCAGGCGGACGAGCGTGCCCGGTGCGATGGCCGGCGCCATGCTCGCGCCACGGACCCGCATCCAGATACTCGCGCCGCTCGCCATGCGCTCCCGCACGAGCCCGAGCCACACCTCCCGCGTCAGCGGCAGGGCCTGCGTGCGTTGCCCGAGCTCGGCGGGCGCACGATCCGCGCCGCCGGTGTCGGGGTCGGAGACATCGATGGTCCGCGGAGCGCGCGTGATGTTCGCGATGGATCCGAGTGCGGTCACAGTCCGGGGCAGGTGCAAGTTCCCTGCCGGCCAAAGGACCTGA
>CAYLPM010000305.1:0-2968 GCA_964385525.1 uncultured Gemmatimonadaceae bacterium | reverse complement strand
ACGGTTCCGACGCTCGGCGGCAGTCTGGGCATGCACACCTTCGGCGAGATTCTCGGCGCGCCGCTGATCGTTCTGCCGATGGTCAATCACGACAACAATCCGCTTGCGGCGAACGAGTATCTACGGCTGCAGAATCTGTGGGTGGGGATCGAGCTCTATGCTGCGGTCATGGCGTCGCTGGGCCGGTCGTGGCAGGCGGCGGAGGCGGAGGCGGAGCGATTCGAGTGACGACGTCGAAATCCGAAACGGTCGCAAAGCGGCCGCCATGTGAAAAGACCCCCGCGGTCGCGGGGGCCTTTTCGTGATGGTGGCGAGCGGAGCGTGCCCGCGCTCAGTTGATGTTCGGGTTGTTCTGGCGCTCGACGAGCGGGATCGGCAGACACCGCTGGGCGCCGTACTGGCCGCTGCCGAAGTAGGAATCACCATCGTCCTCGCCCGGCCGGAAGGGCAGGTCGAATCGAATGTAATCGTTGAGATGGTGCCCTTCGAGGAACAGCTCGCGGCGGCGCTGCTCGATCAGCTCGTCGCGAATTTCGGCGTCATCCGTGCTAGCGAAGGTACCCTGGCCGGCCGCTACGCGAAGGTCGCTGAGAATGCCGACGGCGATCTGCGGGTCGCCGATCTCCAGCTCTGCCTCCGCGATGATGAGGAGCGCTTCCTCGTACGTCGCGAGCGGCAAGGGTGAGGCCGACGACCCATACTTCGTCTGATAGAAGATCGGGCGGCCGAGCGTGTTGTTCTCGCCCTTGTCCACCACCGGCACGCGCGGATCGGCGAGGCCGTGATAGTAGGACGCGACGTTCGACGCGTTGTCGTTGATGTTGCTCTGCGCCCAGACCTTGTTCTCCCGCCGCGCCGAGATCGCCGACGCGCTGGCCACGCGAATGAAGCCGGCGTCGACCTGCTGGGCGTTCGTCCGCGCCTCGGAGTAATTGCCGAGGTTCAGGTGCGCGCGCGCGAGTCCGAGGTAGGCCATGTTCTGGATCGAGACGTCCGTCGAGGCCGTCGCATTCTCCAGCTGATCGATCGCCAGCTCGAATATGCTGTCCGGCTCAATGATGCCTCCGTAGTTGATGCTTCCATCGAGGTTGGTCGTGGAGACCACCATCTCGCAGAAGCCCTCGCCGAGGAGGATCATGCTGTAGCCCGCGTACGCCGACGCCGTCGCGATGAGATCCGCGCGGCCCGCAACCTGCTCGTTCGTCCACGCGTTGAGCAGCCGCAGTGCGTTCTCGGCGGCGGTCCGCGCCGTCTGGAGTGGAGTGTAGACGCCCAGGGCGGTGCACCCGAACGTGCCGTATCGGAGATCCTGCTGCTGCATGTTGCGGCGGTCGTAGGGATATCGATCGGCGGTCTGGGTTCCATCCTCCAGCTCGTCGCCGATCAGGCCGCCCAATACCGTGTAGGCGCCGAGGGCGCACTCGAAGTCGCCGATCGCGCTGTTGACGAGCAGCGTCGCGTTGTCGGGATTCTCCAGATCTTCGGCCGGTATGCGGCTGGTCGATTCGACATCGAGCAGGCTGTCGAGATCGCAGGCCATCACCATCGTGAGCAGAAGCATCGACAGGGCGCCGCCGGTTCGGCGGGCTCCGCGCAGTGCTCTGGACATTCGCGTCATTGAGTCACCTTGTAGCGTGCAAGTGTGAGGCGCCGACCGCGAGCGAAGCGGCCGGCGTCGCGAGTTCTCAGAATCCGAGATTGACCGTGAACACCCATTGCGCGAGCTGGGGAAGCGTCGTCTGCTCCCAGACGGCGTGGCCCGCGCGGCTGCCGCCGAGGAACATCGCTTCCGGCTCGAGGCCCGGGAACGGCGTCCAGGTGTAGAGGTTCCGCCCGGCGAGCGAAACGGACGCGCGATTCGAACGCATCGCGCTCGCCCACTGAGCGGGCAGATCGTACGCGATCGAGAGCTCGCGGAGCTTGGTGAAGCTCGCGTCGGCGAACAGCAGGTTGATGTAATTGCTGTTCGACTGGATCGAGGCGACTCGCTCGGGGGCGAACTCCTCGGGGAAGAAGTTCTCCCGACAGCGCCCGCCGAAGAAGTAGCAGCGCACGCGCGTGTTGCCGTCGAGCTTGGTATTGCCACGCTTGAAGTCGAGCATGGCGTACACGCGCAGCCGGTTCCAGATGGTCACGGTGCTCGTGAAGGATCCCTCGAAGTCGGGTGTGGAACGGCCAAGGAAGACGTCCGGTGCATCGTCCGCGTTGCCGCGGGTGCCATCGGCACCGGCGCAGGGCATCGAGCCCCCGGCCCCATCATCGCACATCACGTTCTCCGCCAGACGCGTCGTGGGGTTGAACGTGGCGCTCACGATCCGCTGCTCGAACCAGGAGCCCACCGGATAGCCGACCTGGTGGCGGACGTACTGGCTCGGCGAGAAGAAATCGAGGTCGGTCTCTCCGAGGCTGATGACCTCGTTGTCGTTCGTGGCGATGTTCAGCGTCAGGTCCACCATGACCGGATCGCGGTCCCACGCCCGGGCGCGGGCGAGCATCTCGAGTCCCGTGTTCCTGATCTCGCCGGCGTTGAAGAACTGCGAGCCCGAGAAGCCGATCGAGGGCGCGATCGAGCGCGAGAGGATCGCATCCTCGGTCTTCTGGTTGTAGTAGGTGAGCTCGAGGCCGAGTCGGTCGTCGAGGAAGCCGGCGTCGAAGCCGATCTCGATCTCGCGTCCACGCTCCGGACCGAGATCGGGATTGCCAATGATCTGGGGCGTCACCGCGGGGGCATCGTTCGGGCCGGTCACCGGCTCGTAGGTGCGGACGGCGGCGAAGGTCGGCGGTTGCTGCCCCGTCTCGCCGTACGCCACACGCAGCTTCAGGGCGTCCACGAAGGGCACCGTCCAGAACGGCTCCTCGCTGATCACCCAGCTTCCGCTGACCTTCGGATAGTTCACCCGATCGAAGTTCTGGCCGAACGCGCTGTGATCATCGGAGCGCACCCCCGCCGTGAGGAAGAGGCGATCAC
>CAYLPM010000304.1:0-3583 GCA_964385525.1 uncultured Gemmatimonadaceae bacterium | reverse complement strand
GGCGGCTATGATCCGGTTCCGTAACGTGATCGTGTAAAATGGACAAGCGATTCTTTCTTGCACTGCTGCTGACGGCCCTGGTCGTCATCGTGACGCCGATGATCTTTCGCCCGGTACCCGTGGCGCGGGATACGACGGTGCCCGACAGTGCGCGGATCCCGGAACCCGTCTCGCGACCTGTCCCCGTCGCTCCGGTCGTTACGCCGACCGTCAGGGAGCCGGACGTGAGTCCTCGTACGGCCACCGTGCCCGCCGTCGTGGCGGAAACGACGACGGTGACTACCGACCTCTCGACTTACCGATTCTCGAGTCTCGGCGCCGCCGTGGTCTCGACGGAGCTTGGGCGCTACGAGTCGCTGAGACCGGGCGAGCTGGATCAGAACGTCCAGCTCCTTCGTGATGGTGACAGACTCTTCAATCTCAGGCTGCTGACGGCTCGCGATACCGTTGCGTTCGACACCGTTCCGTTTACCGTCATGGAGACGAGGTCGCAGACCGATGCACCCGTCGTGCAGTTCCAGGCGGCAACTGGTGGACTGGACGTCGCGCTCTCGTACACGTTCGTGCCCGGCCGGTACGTCGTCGAAGTACAGGGCACGATCCAGGGTTTCACGCCGCCCGGCTACCTGCTCATCGATCTCCCGTCCGGACTTCGCTCCGAGGAAGCCGACACGCTCGGCGACCAGCGACTCCTGGCGTACGTGTACAAGCCATCAGTCCGCGATGCGACGAGCATCACGTTCGATGAGCTGGAGCCGGGCGAACGTCTCGTCGCACCCGGTCCTCTCTCGTGGGTGGCGACCAAGACGAAGTACTTCCTGGTCGGGATACTGGCTCCGGCGGGTGGGGAACCGTTCGGCGAATTCGTGGCCGTCGGTGGACCGCGCACGGCCCGCGTGGCCACGGAGGCGCGCGGTACCATCGTGCAGCCTCTCTCCGACGGCAGCTTTGCCTTCGAGGTGTACGCCGGTCCGCAGGAGTGGCGACGTCTGCAGGCCGTCGGTCGCGAGTTCGAGAACGTGAACCCGTACGGGTGGTCGTTCCTGCAGGCGATCATCCAGCCGTTCGCGACCATCGTCATGCGGGTCCTGCTCTGGATGCGCGACACGCTCCAGATCAACTATGGCTGGATCCTGGTGATCTTCGGCGTCGGCGTGCGCCTGCTCCTGTGGCCCCTGAATCAGCGGGCCATGCGATCCAGCCTTCGCATGCAACGACTGCAGCCGGAGCTGATGGAGCTCCAGAAGCGCTACGCGGGGAGCCAGCCGGAAAAGTATCGCGAAGAGGTCATGCGCGTGTACAAGGAGCACGACATGAGCCCTTTGAGCCCGCTGCTCGGCTGCGTTCCAATGCTCCTCCCGATGCCGATCTTCATCGCGTTGTTCTTCGTGTTTCAGAACACGATCGAATTCCGCGGCGTGGAGTTCCTCTGGCTGCCGGACATCTCGCTCAAGGACCCGCTCTACATCCTGCCGATCCTGATGGGCGCATCGATGTTCCTGCTCTCGTGGATCGGGATGCGCAGCGCCCCGCCGAATCCGCAGACGAAGCTGCTGACGTACGTGCTTCCACTCATGTTCACGGCGTTTCTGATCAACTTTGCCGCCGGACTGAACCTGTACTACTTCATTCAGAACCTGGCGGCCATTCCGCAGCAGTGGCTGATTGCCCGCGAGCGCGCACGCGCGACTCCGACGCGGGCGGTCAAGCCGGCCTGAGCACGGTGGATGGCATGCTTCCCGGAGCAGACGACACGATCGTGGCGCTCGCCACGACTCCGGGCAGGTCGGCCATCGCGGTGGTCCGCATCGGTGGACGCGGTGCGCTGACCGTCGCCGGTCGCCTCGTGTCACCCTGGCCAATCACCGAGCGCCATCCCACTCTGTGCGAGATCCGGCATCCGGATACGGGAGCGCTGCTGGATCGGGCGCTGGTTACGACCTTTCCGGACGCACGATCGTTCACGGGAGAGCCGATCGTCGAGATCTCGACTCACGGCGGCCTGCTCGTCCCGACGACGACGCTCGATGCCGTGCTTGCCGCGGGCGCGCGGTTCGCGTTGCCGGGTGAATTCACGCGGCGTGCGGTGTTCAATGGCCGCATCGATCTGCTGCAAGCGGAGGCGATCGGCGATCTGATCGATGCGCGCTCGGGTGCGACGCAGCGTAGCGCGCTGCGCCAGCTGGACGGCGGCCTGTCCCGGCGCATCCTCGAGCTTCGGGAGCGGATCATCGGGATCGAGGCGATGATCGCCTACGACATCGATTTTCCGGACGAGGATGATGGCCCGATCCCGGCGGCCCGGGTCCGTGAAGCGGGCGTCGGGGTGTTGGACGCACTCGACCGCTTGCTCGCGACCGCGCACGCAGGAGTGCTCATCCGCGAAGGCGCACTGATCGTCCTGGCGGGTGCGCCGAACGCGGGCAAGTCTTCGCTGTTCAATGCCCTGGTGGGAGAGTCGCGGGCAATCGTGACCGACGTCCCGGGGACGACGCGTGATGCCATCGAGGCGGTCGTCGACGCGACGCCCTGGCCGCTGCGCCTGGTCGACACGGCGGGCCTGCGGCCGACCGCGGATGTCGTCGAGCGACTGGGCGTGGAGGTGAGCGAGCGATACCTGGGTGCGGCCGATCTGATCCTGGCCTGTGCCGAGTCGCCCGCGGAGCTCGCCGACACCATGCACCGCATCCGGGTAGCCAGTTCGGCGCCGATGCTCGCGGTGGCGACGAAGCAGGATTTAGTATCACCAGGCGACGAAGCGACGTGGGATTTAGTAGCCGGAAGTCTCGAAAGCCGGTCGCCGCCGTCTTCCCTGGGGTTCGTGCCGGTGAGTGCGCTCACCGGTGCCGGGCTTCAGCAGCTCATGGCTGAGATCGGCCGGATCCTATCGGCGGACGGCGCTCCTCCGGCAGCGGAGACACCCCTGCTCACACGCGAGCGGCACCACCGGGCGGTCGCGACGGCGCGCACCGAACTGGCGGCGTTCCTGTCGCTCCGGGAATCCGGCGATGTTCCGGCCAGCGTAGCGGCGGTTCATCTGCGTACCGCGACGGTGGCGCTCGAGGAGTTGATCGGCTCGGTCGATGTCGAGGACATCTTCGACCGTGTCTTTGCGAGCTTCTGTATCGGCAAGTGAGCCGGGAAGCCGGCACACGACACGGTCAGGACGCGTCCTCCGCGTCGTCAGCGCCTTCGTTCGCGACTGCCCAGATCTCGTCGGAGAGCCACTCGAGGCGTTGTTGGGCATACGCGCGCTCATCGGGCGTCATGTCGGCACCTCGGCGTGCGAGCTGGCGCACGAGGGCGAGCAGCTCATCCAGGAGCTCGCGCAATTCGATGTTCCGTCGCCGCTCGCGGGATGCCGACTGACCTTCACTGCCGGACCCGGGTGTGCTCGGTCGCACGGATGGGTCAGGCCGATGCCGCGGCTGATCCCGCGAGTGCCGCGATCTCCTGGGCGCTGGCCCGGACGGTCCAGTCGAGGCCGCGGGCCGCGATCGCCGGCTCCACCATGCGCGCACCGAGGAAGTAGCCGCTGCGCTCGGGGAGCACATAGCGGTCGATCGTGCGTGCCTCGTCGCTC
>CAYLPM010000303.1:0-4806 GCA_964385525.1 uncultured Gemmatimonadaceae bacterium | reverse complement strand
CGGCGGCCGATCAGCAGCGTGTCGGCCAGCGCCCCATCTGCGATCGCCCGGTCGCGGGCGTCGATCTCGACCGAGTCGGTGGTCATCCAGTCCAGGCCGCGCAGGTACTGGCCGGCGACCTTGAACGCGATTCTGTCGCTCAACACGATCGCATGTCGGCCACCGACGCGCACCACTGAGTGCTCGCCACCTCCGATGCTGACCGTCGTCCCCTCGGAGGTGAACGGCGAGCGCGTGATGATGTGCACGATGCCGTTCCCGCTGTTGGGTCCGTACAGTGCCGCCCCGGGACCGAGTACGACTTCGATGCGCTCGATGTCCTCGTTCGTCGACGGCATCAGATAGCCGGCGTTGATGCGCAGCGACGGCACGCTTCCGTACCGGTAGTCCGACAACATCATCGTCGCGCCCGAGAAGACGTTGTTGAAACCCCGCAGTACGACGTTCTTCTGCATCAGGCCAGTCGCCGCGACATCCACGCCGGGCAGTGCCTGAAGATGATCAGCCGGCGTCACCGTGGTCCGTTGCTGAATTTCGACGGGCGTTACGACGATGACGTTGGAAGGGGTCTCGGCGATGGCCTGTTCTTGCCGGCCGGGGCTCACGACCGTGATGACCCCCAGCCGCACTGCGTGCCTTTCGAGTTCGATCGCGACCTCCGTGGCGCCGAGCTCGCCGACCCGGATCTCGCGTGGCGCGCTGGGTGTGAAACCCACACCCCTGGCATTCACGCGATACATGCCCGCGCCGAGCGAAGCGAATCGGTACACGCCATCGCTCCGTGTAAGGACGCTGTCGGCCATGCTGCCGCTCTCGGCCACCACGATTACCGTCACGCCCGACGCGGGCAAGCCGGATCGCTTCTCCGTGACCCGCCCCACGATGGTGCCCTGCGCCTCGGCCGCCGCGCCGGTGAGCACCACCAGAACGAGAGCCAGCCAGCGCGAAATCCGGCGCTGTCGCGGAAGTAGATGCTGCAGCGAAGACATGGGAACCTCCGGGTTCCGATAGGGTGCGATGACTCCGAACGAGTAGCGACCCCGTGAAGGTGCGGTCCCACGCCGACGCGGGCGCTCCGTCGCCTGACGTACTCGGTTGCCGGGAATGACGTAGGCGCTAGCGCTCGCTGGAGCATACGCCGGAGCTGCCGCGGCTCGCCACGGTTCGGTCGGCGCAGGACGAGTGCACGCGGCAGTGCCAGGCACTGGCGGACGCGTGACCCTGTATTCCGCACGCGCCTCGCCCCATTATTCCCTGACTCGACCAGCCACCCGCCCCGGATGCCGACCTCGCCCTCCTCGCCCCTGCCGGATCACCTCGCGCCCCTCCGCGATGCCCTCGCGTCCCAGTACGCGATCGAGCGCGTGCTCGGTGCAGGAGGGATGGGGACGGTGCTGCTCGCGAGAGACGTGACGCTCGACCGGCTCGTCGCGATCAAGGTCGTTTCGCCGGAAGTCTCGCTGGCCCCGGCCGTGCGCGAGCGGTTCCTGCGCGAAGCACGCACCGTCGCGCGGCTCCGGCATCCGCACATCGTTGCCATCCACGCCGCCGGCGAAGCCGCCGGCATGCTCTACTTCGTGATGGAATACGTGGAAGGCGAGAGCCTGCGCGAGGTTCTCCAGCACGAAGGCTCGCTCGATCCCGCGACCACGATGCGCATCCTGCGCGAGCTTTCCGAAGCGCTCGACCACGCCCATCGGGCGGGAATCGTGCACCGCGACCTGAAGCCGGAGAACGTGCTGCTCGAAAGTCCCGCGCGCAACGCGCGCCTGATGGACTTCGGCATCGCGCGCGCCCTCCAGCTGAGCGGCGACGAGCGCCTGACCGGAACCGGGCTGGCAATCGGCACGCCGCGCTACATGAGCCCCGAACAGGCAGTCGGCGATCGCGACATCGATGGACGCTCGGACGTCTACTCGCTCGGTCTGCTCGGTTACGAGATGCTGACCGGCGGGCCGGCGTTCACGGGAACCGGACCGTCGGTGCTCGTGAAGCAGATCACCGAGCACCCCGAGCCGGTGCTGACGAAGGTACCGTCGACGCCGCCGGACCTCGCCGCCGTCATCGAGCGCGCGATCGAGAAGGAGCCGCCCGCGCGGGGGCAGACCGCGGGTGAGATGGCGGCGGCGCTGACGCCGGCGGTGTCGGGCGCCTCGACGCCGGTCTCGAGGCGCCCGCGTACGACCGGGACGCGACGCATCGGCGCCATGGTCGCGGCCTTGGCGGCCGTCGTGCTGCTCGTCGCGGTTGGGCTGGCGCTCGTCTCCGCTCGCGACGCGGACGCCGAGGTCGACCCGCGCCGATCCTTCCTCGTTGTTCCGTTCCGGAACCTGACCGGCAGTCAGGAGCTCGACTGGCTTCGAGAAGGGAGCGTCAACATGCTGACGTTCTCGCTCGGCCAGTGGGGAGACCTCGCGATCGTGGGCTTCGAGCGCACGCTCGACCTCCTTCGGGCCCGCGATGCCGGCGGAGAAGTCGGCGTGGGACTCGAGCTGGCGCGCGAGATCGCGCGCGAGGCCGAGGCGGGAACGGTGCTCATGGGCACGATCAGCCGGCAGGCCGACTCGCTCGTCATCGACGCCGAGGCGTACGATGCACGCTCGGGGCGCCGCGTGCAGCGGGTGCGCGTGGCGGACGCGGCGGAGGCGGATCCACGCTCGCTCTTCGACGCGCTGGCCACGGAGCTGCTCGACGTCGCCGGCCTCCAGCAGTTCGCCGCCCGCAAGGGCATCGCGGCGAGCACGACGACCTCGCTCGAGGCGTTCCGGCATTACGTCGACGGTGTCCGCCTCCTGACGTCGTGGCGCATCGAGCAGGCGGACTCCGCGTTCGCCCGGGCGATCGCGATCGATTCGACCTTTGCCCTCGCGCACTACAAGCGTGCGCTCGCCCGAGGCTGGGGCGAGCAGTCCGACGTGCAGGCCAGGATCGCCATGGCGCGCGCGGCCGTGCGGCATGCCGAGCGCCTCCCGGAGCGCGAGCGGACGCTGATCGAGGCGCAGCTGTACTTCACGGAGGGGGACTATCGCGCCGCCGAGGAGCGCTACGCGCGGCTCGTCGCTCGCGACTCGAGCGATGCGGAAGCGTGGTACGGCCTCGCCGATGCGTACTACCACGGCGGCAGCGACGCCGGCCTGGGACATTTCACCAGATCGCTGCGCGCCTTCGATCGTGCGCTCGAGCTCGACCCCACGCTGCACCTCGCCTATGCGCACGAGGTGGATCTTCTCGGCTTCGCTGCGGAGCCGTCCTCCTACTTCGTGCTCGTCGGCGACAGCATCGTGGCCTTCCGCACGCCGGAGCAGCTCGCGGCGATCGGCGATTCGGCGCGCATCGCCGAGCTGCGGCGGGGCGCTGGGCAGCGGGCCGTTCGGATCGCGCGGCAGTGGATGGTGAGCGATCCGCGCGCGTCGCGCGCGCACCTGGCGCTGGCGAACGCGCAGATCGCGGCCGAAGACTACCAGGGTGCCGCTGCGACACTCGAGTCCGCGATGCGCGATCCCGAAACGGCCGATCCCGCCATGCCCTTCCTGCTCGCCGTGACGCGGATGCGCGCCCAGCGCGCCGATGCGCTGCCGGCACTGCGTGAAGCGCTCGCGTCCAACGCCGAGGGCCAGGCGATTCGGTCGTCGAGCCAGGCGGCCCAGGCACTCCTCGGGTCGATGACGGTCGCGGCCTATGCCGGGTCGCCATCCCAGCTCGCGCGCGTCCTGGAGCTCTTCGAGGATGCGTTCCCGGAGATTCCGGACGCGAGTCGCCCGCTGCCCGTGCGCGACGTCTCCCGGCCGATCCACGCAATGCTGCGCGTGGCCATGGGTGATGACTCGCCCGAGGTGCGGGCGATGGTCGACGAGAGTCTCGCGGCCATCGCCGCTCTCGAGCGCACCGACAGCCTGTACTATCGGCGAATCCGAGGCGAAGCGCAGTCGCTGCCGTACACCGCCTACCTGGTGTTCCGGGATGATCGATACAAGGCGACCTACGAGCGCTGGGCCAACGGACCGTCGCCGACGCTCGGCGCCATCGCCGCCGTCGCCGCCGGTGACACCGCACGAGCCCGAGCGCTGGCGGCGGGATTCCGCGGCCCAGTCGGCGCCGCCGCGCCATTCACGACCGCGCTACGTGTCGTCGGCGAAGCGACCGCGCTGATCGAGCTGGGAGAGCTCGAGGCCGCCCTCGAGACGCTGGAGGCATTCGACCCGCGGGCGTTCAGTCATCGGGGTCCCGATCCGCGGTGGGCGTTCTGGCCGCGCACGATCCTCCTCCGCGGGACGATCTACGAGCGGCTCGGCCGGCGCGATGAGGCGGCCGACGCGTACCGGCGCTTCATCGAGCTCTGGGGCCACGCGGATGAGCGCATGCGCGAGCACGTCCGGGCGGCGCAGGCCGGGCTGGCGCGCGTGTCCGACGCGCGCTGATGTCCGCTCCCGACCCTACGGCACAGCCTCAGGGAGCAACACGAACCGCGCGCGATTCGGCGTCGCGAGATACCGTCGCGCCGCCTCGCGCACCTGCGCCGCGGTCAGCGCGCGCACCATCGCGTCGTACGGCTCACCGAGCCCGCCGAGCGGTTCACCCGCCTGATCCCGCGCCCCGATGTTGCCGAGCCAGTACGCATTCTGCTCGAGCTGGACCTCGCGCTCGCGCAGGATCTGCTCGCGCACCTTCTCGACATCCGCCGCCGTCGGGCCCGTCGACATGAGCGTGTCGACCAGCGCGAGGACCGCCGCCGTGAGCGACTCCACGTTCTCGGGCGCCGATCCGAACTGGACCTGAATCGAGTATTCCTGTCTCGGCACCCGGCTC
>CAYLPM010000302.1:0-6216 GCA_964385525.1 uncultured Gemmatimonadaceae bacterium | reverse complement strand
GAGAAGCTGGGGATCCCGCTGAACGAGCAGAAGGTGCTCGCCGGCGTGGCCGTGGATGCCATCTTCGACTCCGTTTCGGTCGGGACGACGATGAAGGATGAGCTGGCGAAGCACGGGATCATCTTCTGCTCGTTCGGCGAGGCGGTCCGCGAGCATCCCGAGCTGGTCGAGAAGTACCTCGGCAGCGTGGTACCGCACAGCGACAACTTCTTCGCCGCGCTCAACGCCGCGGTGTTCAGTGATGGCTCGTTCGTGTACGTGCCCAAGGGCGTGCGCTGCCCGATGGAGCTCTCGACGTACTTCCGCATCAACGCGGCCGACACCGGGCAGTTCGAGCGGACGCTGATCATCGCCGACGAGGGCGCGTACGTGAGCTATCTCGAGGGGTGCACGGCGCCCAAGCGATCGACGAATCAGCTCCACGCAGCGGTCGTCGAGCTGGTCGCGCTCGAGAACGCGACGATCAAGTATTCGACGGTGCAGAACTGGTATGCCGGCGACGAGGAGGGTCGGGGCGGGATCTTCAACTTCGTCACCAAGCGCGGCAAGTGCGTGGGGCGCAAGTCGAAGATCTCGTGGACCCAGGTCGAGACCGGCTCGGCCATCACGTGGAAGTATCCGAGCGTGATCCTCCAGGGCGACGAATCGGTGGGCGAGTTCTACTCGGTGGCGGTGGTGAACAATCACCAGCAGGCCGACACCGGGACGAAGATGATCCACATCGGAAAGAACACGCGCTCGAACATCGTGTCGAAGGGGATCTCGGCCGGCCATGGCAACAACAGTTACCGCGGCCAGGTGAAGGTGCTGGCGCGGGCCGAGGGCGCGCGCAACTACACGCAGTGCGACTCGATGCTCGTCGGCAACCGCTGCGGCGCCCACACGTTTCCCTACATCGAGGTGATGAACAACTCCTCGATGGTGGAGCACGAGGCCTCGACCTCGAAGATCGGGGAAGACCAGATCTTCTATCTGAAGCAGCGCGGGCTCTCCGCCGAGCAGGCCGTCTCGATGATCGTGAGCGGCTTCTGCAAGGAGGTGTTCAAGGAGCTGCCGATGGAGTTTGCCCTCGAAGCGCAGCAGCTGCTGGGCATCACGCTGGAAGGAAGCGTCGGATAACGGCACCCTCGAGGTGGCCGGTGATCAGCCGTCGGTGCTCGGTGAGCGGCGACTGGTCTTCCCGACCACTGATGGCTGATCACTGACCACTTCGCTTCACGGAAAATCATACATGCTCGAGATTCGCGACCTGTACGCTCGCACCGCCGACGGCGACAAGGAAATCCTGCGCGGCATCGATCTCACCGTGAACGCCGGCGAGATCCACGCGGTCATGGGCCCCAACGGCTCCGGCAAGAGCACGCTCGCACAGGTGATCGCCGGCCATCCGGGCTACGAGGTGACCGCCGGCGAGATCCTCTACGAGGGAAAGAACCTGCTGGAGATGGAGCCCGAGGAGCGCGCACAGGCCGGCGTCTTCCTCGCGTTCCAGTATCCGGTGGAGATCCCCGGCGTGTCGAACGCGTACTTCATGCGGACTGCCTACAACGAGGTCCGCAAGGCGCGAGGGCTGGAGGAGGTCGATCCGCTCGAGTTCCTCGACATCATGGCGGAGCGCCTCAAGCTCGTCGATATGGATGAAGCGATGCTCAGCCGGTCGGTCAACGCCGGCTTCTCCGGCGGCGAGAAGAAGCGCAACGAGATCCTGCAGCTCGCTGTCCTCGAGCCGAAGCTCGCGATCCTCGACGAGACCGACTCCGGCCTCGACATTGATGCGCTGAAGGTCGTCGCCAACGGCGTGAACACGCTGCGACGGCCGGAGAACGCGACGATCGTCGTGACGCACTACCAGCGGCTGCTCAACTACATCGTCCCCGATCGCGTGCACGTGCTCGCGGGCGGGCGCATCGTCAAGTCCGGCGGCAAGGAGCTCGCCCTCGAGCTCGAGGCGCGTGGCTACGACTGGGTGACCGGGACGGCGGGGGCAGCGGCGTGATGCGCGCGTATCTCGAGCGGTTCCAGGAGCTCGCGGAGGAGGCCAGCGGCGCCCCGGCGTGGCTGGCGCCGATCCGCCGGCGCGCGATCGAGCGATTCGAGACCCTCGGTTTCCCAACCACGCGCAACGAGGACTGGCATTACACGAGCGTGGCGCCGATCGCGGAGGGAGACTTCACCGTTCGCCCGGAGATCGGCGGCACGGTGCTGCCGGCGGATCTCGCGCCATATCTCTTCGAGCACGCCGAGTGGCCGACGATCGTGTTCGTGAACGGGACGTACAGCCACGAGCTGACGACACTGACGACGCTGCCCGCCGGGGTGCGGGTGTTCGACCTCGAGCGGGCGTGGCGAGAAGTGCCGGAGCTGCTGGAGGCGAATCTCACCCGGCTCGCCGACATCGAGCGGCACGCGTTCACGGCCCTCAACACGGCGTTCCTGCGCGAGGGCGCGGTCGTACACATCGGGTCGGAGATGGTCGCCGAGCTCCCGCTGCACATCCTGCACGTCGCCGACGCCAACTCCGCGAAGTCGATGCTCGTGCCGCGCACGCTGATCGTCGCCGAGCGCCACGCCAAGGCGACGGTGATCGAGAGCTTCGTGTCGCTCGGGGATGCGCGCTACTTCACGAACGCGGTCGGCGAGGTCGTGATCGGCGATGGCGCGACGATCAACCACTACCGGATCCAGCGCGAGAGCGCCCGGGCGTTCCACGTGGGGACGACGCAGGTGCGGCAGGGGCGGGACAGCCACTACGTCTCCTTTTCGTTCGCCACCGGGGCGGCGTTGTCGCGCACCAACATCTACACGGCGCTCGAGGGCGAGGGATGCGGCGTCACCCTCAACGGCCTGTACATGGTGGACGGCGAGCAGATCGTCGACCACCAGACGTTCGTCGACCACGCCCGGCCGAACTGCTTCAGCCGGGAGCTCTACAAGGGCATCCTCGATGACGCGTCGCGCGGCGTGTTCAACGGCAAGGTCTACGTGCATCCGATCGCCCAGAAGACCGATGGGAAGCAGGAGAACCACACGCTGCTGCTCTCCGCGCGCGCGCACATCGACACGAAGCCTCAGCTCGAGATCTTCGCCGACGATGTGAAGTGCACGCACGGCGCGACGGTCGGTCGCATGGATGAGACGGCACTCTTCTACATGAAGAGCCGCGGCATCGACCACCGCAGCGCGCGCGAGCTCCTCACGTACGCCTTCGCGGCTGACGTGATCGAGCAGATCGAGCAGGCGGCGGTTCGGGACGGCCTCGAGGCTCTGGCGCTCCGCCGCTTCCGGACCGGCGCCGAAGCCCAGGCCGTCCTCGCCGTCTGAGGGAGCCCTCGTGAGCGACACCGACGCCCTCTACCAGGACATCATCCTCGACCACAACCGCCGGCCGCGCAATCACCACCCGCTCGAGGGCGGGGCCCGCCAGGCGGCCGGTCGAAACCCGCTCTGCGGGGACGAGGTGACGGTCTGGCTCCGCGTCGAAGGCGACCGGATCGCGGAAGCCAGCTTCGTTGGACGCGGATGCGCGATCTCCAAGGCCTCGGCGTCGCTCATGACCACCGCCGTCCAGGGGAAGACGCGCGAGGAGGCGGAGGCGCTATTCGACCGCTTTCACGATGTGGTGACCGGCAAGCTCTCGCCGGCCGAGGCGCGCGCCTCCGGCACCTCCCTCGCGGTGTTTTCCGGGGTCGCGAAGTTCCCGGTACGCGTGAAGTGCGCGAGCCTCGCGTGGCACGCCATGCGGGCGGCCCTGCGCGACGAGTCCACACCGGTCACCACGAACGGCACCACCACCGGCGGGATCACGTCGGACGCCTGAAGGAGGCCGCATGAGGTCGGGCCCGGAAGTTATGCGGCAGGTGCGGCGCCCCGCGACATCGCGGCGCGGCGACTTCCCGCTCCTCGCGCGCAACCCGGAGCTGCACTACCTGGACTCGGCGGCGACGTCGCACAAGCCGGCCGTCGTGCTCGACGCCGTGCGCGAATATTACGAGACGAGCTACGCGAATCCGCATCGCGGTGCCTACTCGCTCTCCTCCCGTTCCACCGGGATCTACCACGAAGCGCGCGCCCGCGTCGCTCGCTTCTTCGGCATCGCTGATCCGGACCGTCTGATCTTCACCCGCGGAACGACCGAGGCGATCAATCTCGTGGCCAGCACCTGGGGGCGAGCGCATGTCGGACCCGGCGACGAGATCGTGATCACCGGCATGGAGCACCATGCCAACTTCGTCCCCTGGCAGCAGCTCGCGCTGGAGCGCGGCGCCGGGCTCCGCATCTGCGAGCTCACCACCGACGGACGGATCGACCTCGAATGTCTCCGCGGACTGCTCTCGGCCCGGACGCGGATCGTCGCCTTCAGCCACGTCTCGAACGCTCTCGGCACGATCAACCCCGCTCGCGAGATTGCGGCGCTCGCGCGCGAGCACGGCGATCCCCTCGTGGTCTGCGATGGCGCGCAAGGCGCGCCGCATCTCGCCACCGACGTGGACGAGCTCGGGATCGACATATATGCCTTCAGCGGCCACAAGATGTGCGCGCCGATGGGGATCGGCGGCCTGATCGGCCGGCGCGGGATCCTCGAGCGCATGCCGCCATACCAGTTCGGCGGGGACATGATCGAGGTCGTCGAGGACGAGCGCAGCACGTGGAACGTGCTCCCCCACCGGTTCGAGGCCGGGACACCCAACGTCGCGGGCGCCGTCGGGCTGGCCGCCGCGGTCGCCTACCTCGAGGCGATCGGCATGGACGCCGTGCGCGCCCACGAGGGCTCCTTGCTCGAGGACGCGTATGCGCGGCTCTCCGCCGTCGGCGGCGTACGGATCTTCGGGCCGCCGGCCGCATCACGCAGTGGCGCGATCACCTTCACGCTCGCCGACGTGCACCCGCACGACCTCGCGACCATTCTCGATGGCGAAGGCATCTGCATTCGGGCCGGGCACCACTGCGCACAACCCCTCATGCGCCGCCTGGAGGTCCCCGCCACCGCCCGCGCGTCGTACTACATCTACAATGATGAGCGGGACACCGATGCGCTCCTCGAGGGCATCGTGGCGGCGAAGGAGCTGTTCCGGGTCGACGGCTGATTCCACCGTGCGGTGGACGATCGACGACGGTCGTGCACGACGAGGATCACCGCACGCCCCTCAGTCCAGTTCGTCCCCGTCCGGCCGCCCGATCCCGCGGTCGTACGCCGCGGCCAGCGCGGGGTCCACGGCAATGTCGTAGAGCAGCGAGTCGAGCCCCGGCCGCGTGAGGCGATTCGCCTCCAGAATGGTCGTCGCACTGTCGGGATGCGCCCGGAGAGCGCGCGCGACGGTCACGGCGAAGCGGACCTCGCTCGAAAGCCGGCGCTGGTCGGCCGCCGCGTCTCCCGCCGCCAGCGAGTCCGCGCGACCGGTCTGCTGGATCTTGCACGAGGGCATCACCGTGAGGGCGAGGCCTCCGAACCCGAGCAGCGACAACGCGCGCCAGGGACGCCTCATGAGCTGCTCCCGGCGGGCGGTGGCAGCTGCGTGGTATCGCGCAACGGCCGGCGCTCGCTCGCGGAATCGCGCGGGACCCCGAGCGGCCGAGGTGCGCGCGCGCGGGCGCTGTCGGGCGGCGGCAGGCTGCGGCTCGACGCGCGCAGCGCATCCGCCAGTGCCGGGCCGCGCACGCCGGCGGCCAGCCGCTGCTCGACCTGCGGTGCGAGTGGCTCACCGCGGGCGGCGAGTCCCAACCGGAGAAATGCCGACAGCACCTCGCGTGCGTCCGCCGCTCGCACACCCCGCTCCTGAAGCACACGTAGCGTCGCCTGCAGGTCGGCCTCGGCGATCCCGGCCGAGCGGGCGTCCTGCGCCGCGCGCGGGAGCTCGATCGCGCGCAGCACCTCGGCGCCGCTCACGACCGCCGTTTGGCCGGCAGCGGGCGTGTCGCTCTGCGTCTGCCAGCCGAGCACGATCAGCGGCACGATGACGAGCAGCACCACGCCGATCGCGACCGACGGCGCCCGCCGGCGGCGCGGAGGGCCGCCGGCGGCCTCACTCATCGTGTCCTCACGAGCGTCACGGTGACGTCGCCATCCGGATCCCCGCCGTCGGTGCGGATCTGGATCGCGCCGACCGCACTCGATCCGAGCGCCATGCGCAGGTGCGCCACGCCACCGCCGATCAACGTCCGGGTGACCGGGGTGCCGCCGGCGAGATTCGCGACCGCCAGCGAATATTCCCCGCCCGA
>CAYLPM010000301.1:0-3927 GCA_964385525.1 uncultured Gemmatimonadaceae bacterium | reverse complement strand
GTTCACCTGCACGACGAGCTCGATCGTCTCCTCCGCCGCGATCGCCGCGTCGAAGGCGGGCCATCCGGCATCGAACACGCTCTCCTCGTGTCCGAAGCGCTCCCACAGCTCCTCGGCGATGAACGGCGCGAACGGCGCGATGAGCTGGACCAGCGGCTCCACCTCGGCGCGGTGCGGCGTGCGCTCGTGCGCGCGCAGCACGTTCATGTACTCCATCATCGCCGCGATCGCGGTGTTGTAGGAGAGGCGCGGAATGTCCTCGCCGACCTTGCGGATGGTCTGGTGCAGCTTGCGCATCACCTCGCGATCCGGCGTGCCGCCGGCCTGCATTTCCATGGCCGACGCCCACAGCCGGTCGAGAAGCCGCTTCACCCCCGAGATCCCCTCGTCGCGGAAGTCGCCTCCCTCCTCGAACGGACCGAGGAACATCAGGTAGGTGCGGAACACGTCCGCGCCCCACTCCTCGATGTACCGATCGGGAATCACCACGTTGCCGCGGCTCTTCGACATCTTCGCGCCGTCGCGTACGATCAGACCGTGCGCGCGGAAGCGCGTGAACGGCTCCTCGAAGTGCAGGCGTCCGGCGTCGTGCAGCACCATCGTGATGAAGCGGGCGTACAGCAGGTGCAGCACCGCGTGCTCGTTGCCCCCGATGTACGAGCGCACCGGGAGCCACTTCTGCGTCAGCGCCGGATCGAACGGAATGTCGTCGCGGTCGGTGCTCGGGTAGCGGAGGAAGTACCAGGCGCTGTCCAGGAACGTGTCCGACACGTCCGTCTCCCGCCGGGCCTGGCCGCCGCATTCCGGACAGGGCACGTGGTACCAGTCCTCGTGACGCGCCAGCGGCGACACCCCGGTGTCGTCCGGCCGGAAGTCCTCGACCGGCGGGAGCAGCACCGGCAGATCCTGCTCCGGCACCGCCTGCATCCCGCACGCGTCGCAGTAAATGACGGGGATCGGCGGCCCCCAGTAGCGCTGGCGCGAGATGCACCAGTCGTGCAGCCGGTAGTTCACGACCGGCCGTCCCGCGTCGCGCTCGGACTCGAGCCAGCGCGTGATCTCGCCGATCGCCGCGGAGGCCGGCCGGCCGTCGAACGGCCCGGAGTTCACCAGCCGTCCCGGACCCACGTAGGCTTCGGCGAGCGGTGTCCCCGCGTCGTCGTCAGGGCCTGCGATCACGCGCACGATCGGCAGGCTGAACGCTCGCGCGAAATCGAAGTCGCGCTGGTCGTGCCCGGGCACGGCCCTGATCGCGCCGGTGCCGTATTCCATGAGGACGTAGTCGGCGATCCAGATCGGGATGGCCCCGCCCGTGGCGGGGTTGCGGCAGTACCCGCCAGTAAACACGCCTGTCTTGGTCTTGTCGACCTTCTGGCGTGCGACCAGATCCTTGCGCGTGGCTTCCTCCCGGTAGGCGGTGACTCGGGTCCGCTCGGCGGCGCTCGTCACCTCGTCCACCAACGGATGCTCGGGAGAGAGCACCATGTAGGTCGCGCCGAACACCGTGTCCGGACGGGTGGTGAAGACCTCGACGAAAGTGCCCGTCTCGACCCCGCCCGCACCGATCACGGGAAAGCGCAGCGACGCGCCCTCGCTCCGCCCGATCCAGTTGCCCTGGGCCTTCCGCGTGGTGTCCGACCAGTCGATGCGCTCCAGATTGTCGAGGAGCCGCTCCGCGAACTGCGTGATCCGGAAGAACCACTGCGCGATGCGCCTCTGCTCGACCGGAGTGCCGCAGCGCTCGCACTCGCCTCCGATGACCTGCTCGTTCGCGAGCACCGTCTTGCAGGACGGACACCAGTTGACGGGGGCTTCCTTGCGCTCCGCCAGACCGGCCTTGAAGAGCTGGACGAAGATCCACTGCGTCCACTTGTAGTAGCTCGGGTCGGTCGTATCGACGGTGTGGCCCCAATCGAACATTCCCCCGGTCCGGCGAAGCTGCCGCGTGAAGTTCGCCACGTTCCTCGGGATGAGGTCCATCGGATGGACCCCCATCTTCAGAGCGAAGTTCTCCGAGTGGATCCCGAACGCGTCGAAGCCGATCGGCTCGAATACCTGGCGACCGCGCATCCGCTGATAGCGCCCGTGCACGTCGGCGCCCGTGAACGCGTACATGTTTCCCACGTGGAGCCCCTCCGCCGAGGGATAGGGAAACATCATCAGGTTGTAATAGGGGTCGACGGCTCCCCGGACCTCGGCGAGCGTGTACGCGTTCGTGCCCTGTTCGTCCCAGAGCCGCTGCCACTTCTCCTCCACCTTGGAGGGGACGTAGGCGTCTCTTGCTTCGTTGGACATGAGGGTGACGGGCAGCGCGGATACGGGGACGTGGCCCCGGGCTCGTTTCGCTCGGCGGGGCCGGGGCTCGTCGAAGGAGTGCTAACCTAAGCCGTGGGCCGTCCCCACCCAAGCCCGGGGCGTCCTAGTCGGGAGCCTCCCGGCCAGGCAGCCACTGCATGCCGAGCGCCATGATGCGCTCGAGCAGGCGCGAATACGACACCTTCACCCGGGCCGCGGACCGGGCGAAGTCCTCGTCCTTGGCCACCTGAGGGTTCGGATTCGCCTCGAGCACGTACACTCTTCCCTCGCCGTCCATACGGAAGTCGATGCGCGCATACCCCGAGAGCTCCAGAGCGCGGAACGTGCGCTTCGCCAGATGCTGGATCTGGGACGCCACGCCCTCCGGTAGGTTCGCTTCGGCCGTGTCGATGCCGTGGCGCTTCTGGTAGTCCACGTTCGACTTCACGCGCTCGGTCGCGATGCGCCAATTGTCTCCGGCCATCTGGTCGAAGGACATCTCCCATACCGGGAATACGCGAAGCCGGTGATTGCCGAGCACGCCGACGTAGAACTCGCGTCCGTCCACGAACTGCTCCACCAGGGCAGGTGTGCCGATCGTGTCGTGGATGAAGGTAGCCCGCTGCCCGAGCTGTTCATCGTTCATCACGACGGAAGCCTGAGCGATGCCGATCGACGCCTCGTAGATGAGCGACTTCACGATCAGCGGATAGCGCAGCCGCTTGGGCAGGACGGGTTTTCGGCCCAGAGGAACGACCGTGAAATCGGGGGATCGGATGCGATGGTAGGCGAGCAGCTTGCGCGCGAGCGCCTTGTCGCGCGCGAGCATGAGTCCCCGTGGGTTGCAGCCGGTGTAGGGGACCCGCAACAGCTCGAGATAGCTGACGACGTTCTGGTCGAAGACGCCGACTCCACCGAACGTCTCGAGGAGGTTGAAGGCGATCGTGGGCTTGAATTCGTCTATGGACAAGCGGATTGGCGTGAGGTCGTCGTTCACGCCAATCACGAGAAGAGCATGTCCTCGGCGCCGGAGCGTCGTGACGACATCCCATTCCGTACGCCAATCCGGGCTCACTTCGGAGCCCGGCACGTTTCTCGGAACCCGATCGATGTCTACGAGCACGAGGACACGGTGCTTCTTCACATCGCCACCCGGTGTCGGCCGCTGTGGAGATAGTTCATCGTCTGAACCGTGAGGAGGACCGTGAACTCGTGCTGAGCCTGCTCAGCGGGAACTGCCAGCCTGAGCTTGAGCTCCTGACAACGCCGGATCATGGCTTCCAGCACCCGGTCGATCGTGTACTGGTAGATCCCGGTCCAGCTCGCGACCAGGCGGCGCGCCGGCCGCCGGATCCTGCCGAGGAACTGCGCCGCGGTGATGTTGTGCGCGTACTCGGGTGCATCGGAGAACAGCCGACGCAGATCGCGGTCGTAGAAGTCGGGATGATCGACGCCGTAGTGACGACGCTTGCGGCGGTAGTGATACCCGAGCGTATGGCGTAAACGTCGAAGGGGCTCGATCTCCTCGAAGCTCGTCACGAGCGGCTCCTTCCCACGCAGCTGTTCCACGAGAGAGTCCATGTACTCGAGCTTTCCGAGTGCCGCCCAGCCGGCATACCGCGCTCGCCAGTC
>CAYLPM010000300.1:0-2995 GCA_964385525.1 uncultured Gemmatimonadaceae bacterium | reverse complement strand
CTCATCGGCGACATCGAGCAGATTCGCGCCGAGGAGCAGCGCACCCGCGGAGTTGAAGTGCGTGTGGTTGTCGATGAAGCCGGGCGACACGAACCGGCCGCGCATTTCGAGCACCTGCGTGCCCGGCGTGCGATGCCGCATCACCATGGCGGTGGAGCCGACCGCGAGGATGCGATCCGCGCGCACGGCTACGGCTTCCGCCCACGGCGTGTTCGGCTCGCCGGTCCAGATGCGGGCGCCGGTGATGATGAGGTCGGCCTCCTGGGCTCGGAGCGTGCGAGGCGCAGCCATGATCAGCAGCGCGACGAGGATGAGAGGCGCGACGATTGGGCGCAGCGCCAGGAGCGCGGCGAGCGAGAGCGGAGGCGAGCGGAGAGGCGTGCGCATGGCGACATCCGGAGAGCGAGCTGCGTAGGCCAAGGCCCGGACGGGCGGGCTCGGAGTGCACGGGGACATTACCTCCCCGTCGACATGCTCGCCAGCCGGCGACGCCACCAGCCCGTTGATCGACCGCTTCCAGTAGCTTTACGTGCGACCTCCCGCCCATGCACGCCGGCATTCGTCACCCTCAACGGACCGCGGAATGACCACCCGTCCCTGGATCCTCGCCGAGTCGACGTGGAAGACCGTCGCCTCCACACCGTACGAGGTAGCCGTGCTGCCGTGGGGCGCGACCGAGGCGCACAACTATCACCTGCCGTACGGCACGGACACCATCCAGTGCGATGCGCTGGCGGCGGAGGCGGCGCGACGCGCGTGGGAGTCCGGCGCGCGCGTGATCGTCCTGCCGACGGTGCCGTTCGGCGTCAATACCGGACAGCTCGACATTCCGTTCTGTCTCAACATGAACCCGAGCACGCAGGCGGCGCTGCTCGCGGACATCGTGCACTCGCTCGCGCATCAGCACATCCGCAAGCTCGTCATCCTGAACGGGCACGGCGGAAACGACTTCCGCCAGATGATCCGCGAGCTGCAGCCACGCACGCCGGTTTTCCTGTGCTCGATCGACTGGTACCGGGTCGTCGATCCGAGCGAGTACTTCGAGAAGTCGGGCGATCACGCCGGCGAGATGGAGACGAGCGTGATGATGCACGTCGCCGCCGAGCTGGTGCGGCCACTGGCCGAGGCAGGCGACGGGCGCGCCCGGCGACCGAAGCTCACCGGGATGCGCGAGGGGTGGGCGTGGGCACCGCGTCGATGGACGCAGGTGACGGCGGACACCGGCGTCGGCGATCCGAGGGCGGCGAGCGCCGACAAGGGGGCGCGGTACGCCGCGGCGCTCGTGGAGCGCGTCGCCGGATTTCTGGGAGATCTGGCGGCCGCGGACACGACCGACATCTACGAATAGCCTTCGCCGACTCCAATCCGGGAGGAGTCGGCCAGCCTCGGCTCAGTACGACGTCCAGTAGTACAGGCTCGCCGCTCCGGCCAGAGACCACTTGCCCGCACCGCTCCGCCGCGCGTGATTTCCGCGCGTGACACCGACGCTCGCCGCCATCCTGCTCTACCTGCTGGTGCAGTTCGGCATCGGCATCTGGGTCTCCCGGCGCATCCGCAGCGAGGCGGACTATCTCATCGCCGGCCGGTCGCTCGGCTACGGGCTCGCGACCTTCTCGATCTTCGCGACCTGGTTCGGCGCCGAGACGATCATCGGCGCCGCGGGGACGACCTACCGCGAGGGCGTGTCGCTCGCTTCGGCCGAGCCGTTCGGATACGCGCTCTGCCTCGTGCTCATGGGGCTCGTCTTCGCCCGCCCACTCTGGCGTCGCAAGCTCACGACGCTCGCGGATCTCTTCCGCCAGCGCTACTCGCCCGGCGTCGAGCGTTTCGCGGCGATCATTCTCATCCCGAGCTCGGTGCTCTGGGCGGCGGCCCAGGTTCGCGCGTTCGGCAGCGTGATCGCCAGCGCGTCCACACTCGACGTCCAGGCCGCGATCACGACCGCCGCGGCGTTCGTGATCCTCTACACCGCGATCGGTGGCCTGCTCGCCGATGCGATCACCGATGTGATCCAGGGTGCGATGCTCGCGGTCGGACTGATCGTCGTAGCCGTCGCCGTGGTCGCCCACCTCGGTGGCATCGGCGCCGCGGGCGAGGCCCTCGCGAGCGGCAGCGGCATCCGGATCGCCGGCGAAGGCCGCACCTCCCTCATGGAGACCCTCGAGGCGTGGGCAATACCGGTGTGCGGCTCGGTAATCGCGACGGAGCTCGTCGCGCGGGTGATCGCCGCCCGTTCGCCGGACGTCGCGCGCCGCTCGTCGATCGTCGCGGGTGGGCTGTACCTCCTGCTCGGCATCATTCCCGTGTTCGTCGGACTCGTGGGCTGGCGCCTGATGCCCGGCCTCGGCGATCCGGAGCAGCTCTTCCCGGCGGTCGCGCAGCAGCTACTCCCGACCGTGGCCTACGCGCTCTTCGCCGGAGGGCTCATCTCGGCAATCCTCTCCACGGTCGACAGCACGCTGCTCGTCGCCTCGGGGCTGCTCTCGCACAACGTGCTCGTGCCCTCCCTCGGGATCACGGCCGAGCGGACGAAGCTGCGGCTCGCCCGCGGCGGTGTCGTCGTGCTCGGCATCGCCGCGTACGTGATGGCCCTGCACGCGGAGGGCGTGTTCGCGCTCGTCGAGCAGGCGTCGGCGCTCGGCAGCGCCGGGGCGCTGGTCACGGTCAGCTTCGGGCTGTTCACGACCCTCGGGGGCGCGCGTACGGCCTTCGCGACGCTCGCGGCCGGGATGCTGGTGTATCTCGCGGCGAGCTTCGGCGACCTTCCGTATCCCTTCCTCACGTCGCTCGCGGCGTCGCTGATCGCGTACGTCGGCGGCGTCGCGATCGAGATCGTGGGTACCAGCCGCCAAGGCACGTCCGCGCTCGACGACCGACCCTCACGTTCGGCAGGTCCCGACCGTCC
Source organism: uncultured Gemmatimonadaceae bacterium (assembly GCA_964385525.1). Classification (GTDB taxonomy): domain Bacteria; phylum Gemmatimonadota; class Gemmatimonadetes; order Gemmatimonadales; family Gemmatimonadaceae; genus DATKCV01. The sequence goes on along the minus strand of CAYLPM010000300.1, from coordinate 90 downwards.
GCGGGCGCGAACGGCTTTGGTGGCATCAGCGATCAAGGGCTCAGACGCTGGCGCGCGTCACGAGCCAGCGCCGATCGACGAAGGCGCGTG
>CAYLPM010000299.1:0-10407 GCA_964385525.1 uncultured Gemmatimonadaceae bacterium | reverse complement strand
CGGTGGGCGCGTTCGCCCGACCGGAGGTCGCTGCTCGCCGTCGAGGATCCCGCGGGCGTCGAGAACGAACCGGTGCCCAACGGGTTCGTCTTCGTCTCCGAGACCGGACCGTTCTTCGTTCAGGTCGACTCGGTGTGGGATGTGTCGCCATCGCCCGACTGGCAGCGGGTCGCGTTCGGGCGAGCGTACGGCGTGATGTCGAGTCGCGAGGCGCCGGATCGCATCACCGACGCACAGTGGCAGGACCTCGCCGACCAGCTCGTGCTCGGTGTGGATTCGGTGCGCCGGGCATCGTTCGTCAGCAGCTCGATGAACATTGCGTATGCCACCGCGCAGCCGGTGGTGGTCGACGTCTCGGATCGCACGCTCACGACCGATGCCTCGCTGCGACAGGCGGAGCGCACGCTCGAGATGGCGGGTGGCTGGAGAATCGGGTGGGCGCCGGACGGCGGCGCGCTGCTGGTCGGCGGCGAGCCCGAGCGCGCGGTGGACAACGCGCCGTCGCGCCGATTTATCGTCGTCGACACGACGCGGTGGGAGCCCACACGCGTCCAGCGCGCGGCGCCCTCGACCGTGGAGTGGGTGCAGGGTCCCCTGCTCGACATCTCGGTGCCGTTCGACGTCGGCGCACCGCGCTCGGTGGCGATCGATGGCGGACGCGTGACCAGCCGACAGGGGTGGATCCGGATCCTGCGCGAGAGCGCGCCGAGCGGAACGGGCGCGCGGCCCGATTCCGTCATCGGGGGAAAGATCGTGGGACCCGGCGCCGTGCTCGCGGCCACGGCGACGGGCGAGTTCATCGCGGCCCTCGTTCCACGAGAGACCGCGGATCAGTTCGAGGTGCCGTTGCGGTTCATCGTCTATCAGATCGTGGAGTGACATGCGATACGCACTGACGCTCGGACTCGTGCTCGTGGCCGGCTCGATGGATGCCCGGCCGGCAGCAGAGGCCTCTCCCCATCACCCGGGCATCGACGTTCTCCACTACGACCTGACGATCGACCTGCCGGCGCGCGGTCACGAGATCGTGGGACGCGCTGTCATCACGGCGCGCCGCACCGATCCGGCGGACACGCTGCGCCTCGACCTGATCGGCCTGCGCGTCGACACCGTGCTCGTGAACGGCGCCGCCGTTCGGTTCCGCCGCGACTCGACGCGCGTGCACGTGCCGATCGCCCGCGGCGACGACAGCCTCGAGATCGCGGTGCGCTATCGCGGCGCTCCGGCCGACGGACTCATCATCCGCGACACCCTCGGCCGATGGACGGCGTTCGGCGACAACTGGCCGAATCGCGCGCGGCACTGGATCCCGAGTGTCGATCATCCTGGCGACAAGGCGACGGTCAGATGGACGGTGCGCGCGCCCTCGAGCCTTCGGGTGGTCGCCAACGGCGACATCGCCGAAGAGACCCCGCTCGACAGCGCCGGCATGACGGGGTACACGCTGACCCGTTGGGAGATGCGCCAGCCGATCTCGACGTACCTCATGGTGATCGGCGCGGCACCGATGGCGATGTACGACCTGGGGCCGACAGCGTGCGGGCTCGCCGAGCAGCCAGGCTGCGTGCCGCAGGCCGTGTACGTGTATCCCGAGGCGCGCGACTTCCTGCCCGGACCGTTCGCGCAGGCGGGGCCGATCCTCGAGTTCTTCGCCCGGCTCGTCGGCCCGTATCCCTACGAACGGCTCGCGCACCTCCAGTCGAGCACCCGGTACGGCGGGATGGAGAATGCGACCGCGATCTTCTACAGCGATGGGGCGTTCCGACGCCGATCGCTCGGCGTGGGCCTTGTCGCGCACGAGACGGCGCACATGTGGTTCGGGAATGCGGTCACGCAGGTCGACTGGCCGCACCTCTGGCTGTCGGAGGGCTTCGCGACCTACTGGACGCAGCTCTGGGCGGAACAGAGCGAGGGAGACTCCGCGTTTCGCGCGGGGATGGATGGCATTCGGCGGCAGATCACGCGCGCGGACGTGGTCGCCGAGAGGCCGGTGATCGACACCCTGCAGACGAATCTCAATGCGCTGCTGAACGCGAACAGCTATCAGAAGGGCGGCTTCGTCCTCCACATGCTGCGCTCGCAGCTCGGCGACTCGGCGTTTTTCGCCGGGATCCGGGCCTATTACCAGCGGTATCGCCACGGGAACGCGCACACGGACGACCTCCGCCGCGAGCTCGAGGCGGCGTCCGGGCGGCAGCTCGGGTGGTTCTTCGACCAGTGGCTCCGGCGTCCGGGGTTCGCGGAGCTGACGACGGCGTGGAGTTACGATGCCCGTCGTCGCCGCGTCATGGTCGATGTGAGGCAGGGAACGCGGTTTGCACCATACCGGTTTCCGCTGACCGTAGAAGTACGCACCGCCGACGGTCGCACCGCGAGGGCGACGGTGGAGGTCCCAGCCACCGCGCAGGCGCGGCTCGAGCTACCGCTCGAGGTGGCGGCGCGACCCGAGCGGGTGGACTTCGACCCAGACGTCGAGCTGCTCGCGACTTTCACTCAGCCGTGAGCCGCATCCCGGATGTCACGTCTCGTCACGCTCGCCCTGATCGGTGCGGCGCTCGCGCCGCTCCCGGCCCAGGCGCAGAACCCGACCGTCGCCCGCGCCGACTCGCTGCTTCGCAGCGGCCGCGTCTTCGCCGCCGAGACACTCTACTACCTGGCGGCCCGCGAAACGCCGCGTGACCCGACGGCGCGTCTCGCCTTGGGGCGCTACCTGGCGGCGCGCGGCGCGCTCAAGGTCGGTGCGGTGCTGATGGAGGAGGCGCGCTACTTCGGCGGTGACGGGAAGGTGGTCGCCGCGCAGCTCGCGCCGATCTACGCACGCCTCGGGGACTGGCGCGCGCTGGCCTCGCTTCCCGGCACACCGCTCGCCTACCCCGAGAGAGCGCGCGCGGAGGTGCTGAAGGAGACGCCGAGCGAGGTGTCGGGCCCCGATTCCGTCGTCGTGCCCTACCGCCCTGCGACCGAGGGCACCCTCGGAACGGTAACCGTCGTGATCGGCGGCGACACGGTGGACGCGCGCATCGACGCGTCGCTGGAGGGCATCGTGCTCGACACGACGTGGCTCACGGGGCGGGGGGGAGGACTCCGGATCTTCAAGTCGCAGTACGAGTCCGACCCGACGACGTTCGCCGCGTTGGTGCCGCGGATCGCGATCGGCGAGATGACGCTGACGCAGGTGCCGGCGCGGTTCGAGGCGGCGGACGGCGCGTTGCCGCGGATCGGGCTCGACGTGCTCGCGCGTCTGACACCGACGTTCGAGCCCGCCGCCGAGGCGCTGACGCTGCGGAGTAAACCGCCCGCCCCCGGCACGTTGCCGGGCGAGCGTCACCCGACGCTGACGTATCCGGCCGGCGTCTGGCTGATCGAGGATGACGGCGTCCGCTCACTGACGAGCGACGCGGGGCGGGAGCTGCTGAACGGAGCGGCGTGGACCCTGGACGCGAAGCGCGGGGAAGTCGTCATCGTGCGCTGATGGTCGGGGGACGCGATGCATTCGAAGCGCATTGGACCGCATTGAACCGCGGAGGATCGCAGAGCGCATTGAACCGCATTGAACCGCAGAGGATCGCAGAGGTCGGCGCGGAGGATCGCAGAGGACTGCACAACGGGTCAGGTTCCGATCGCAACGAGCCGGGAATTCCTGATGAGCGACCTCGGGAAGTCATTGCGTCCCGGGGCCGTTTCCAAAGCAGTCGTCCGGCTCGTCGCGGGCCGACCTCCGAAGGGTGTGCCGTCCTCTGCGTTCCTCGCCGTTTCTCTGCGATCCTCTGCGGTTTAATGCGGTCCTCTGCGGTTTAATGCGGTCCTCCGCGGTCAGCGCCCCACCCTCGACAACTCGACCAACAAGCACCGATCCTGCACCACGTCGATGCCGGCGCGCGCGAGCTGCTCGGCGGCGGCGTCGTTCCGGATGCCGAGCTGGAACCAGACCGATTTCGGGCGCTTGGCGATGATGTCGTCGAGGTGCGGGGGGATGTCACTCGCGCGGCGGAAGACGTTGACCATGTCCACGGCGCCCGGGATGTCGGAAACCGCGCGGTAGACGCGGGCCCCCAGGATTTCCGTCGCATCCGGAAAGTAGACCGGCACGGGGACGATCTCGTAGCCGGCACCTCGGGCGTATTCCGGAACGTAGTAGGCCGGCTGCCCAGCTTGCTCGGCGGTCTTGATGCCCAGGACGGCGATGCGCGTGGTCTCGTCGAGGAGGTGGCGGATTCCGGCGTCCGAGGTGATCAGGTGCGAGCGCCAGTCGATGTCCGTCTCGTACGTCTCCATGCGTCCCTCCCTGGAACGAGTGCTGCGCGTGCAGCCGCCGACTGCGACGGATGACACGTGAGGCCGGGCGCGGTTAGCTTGAAAGCTACTCGATTCATCGAACGGAGACACCCTGGACATGCGAATGCTGGTTCTCGGGGCCGGCCTGCAGGGCTCGGCTTGCGCCTACGACCTGTTGCAGAACCCCGATGTCGAAGCGGTCCGGCTGGCGGACCTGCACGTGGAACACCTGGCCGAGTTCCTCGGCCCCTATTCGGGCAAGCGGCTCATTCCCACGCGTCTCGATGCACGCGATCACGCGGCGGTGCAGGCGTTGATGCGCGAATGCGATGCAGCCATGAGTGCGCTTCCGTACTATCTCAACCTGGAGATGGCGCGCCATGCGGTCGAGGCCGGCGTGCACTTCTGCGATCTCGGCGGCAACACGGAGATCGTGTTCCAGCAGAAGCAGTTGCACGAACGGGCGGCGGCGAAGGACATAACGATCGTTCCCGACTGCGGCCTTGCGCCGGGAATGGTGAACATTCTGGCCCAGCTCGGGATCTCGCGGCTCGATCGAGCGAAGTCGGTCAAGATCTACGTGGGCGGGCTGCCGCAGAACCCGGAACCACCGCTGAATTATCAGATCGTCTACTCGCTCGAGGGCGTGCTGGACTACTACACGACGCTCTCGTGGATCGTCCGTGATGGAAAGCGCACGCAGGTGAAGGCGCTCTCGGAGCGCGAAGCGGTACGGTTTCCGACGCCGGTCGGCGAGCTGGAAGCGTTCCACACGGCCGGTGGACTCTCGACGATGGCCTTCCGCTACGAGGGGAAGATCCCGTCGATGGAGTACAAGACGCTGCGATATCCGGGGCACGCCCACATCATGGAGGCGATCCGCGACCTCGGGCTGCTCGATCTCACGCCGGTCGAGATGAAGGAAGGCCACCGCATCGTGCCGCGCGACGCGTTCATCGCGGTCGTCGGTCCGAAGCTGCGCAAGCCGAAGGAGCGCGATCTCGTTGCGTTGCGCGTGATCGTCGAGGGCACCAAGGACGGCAAGCCGCGCAAGCTCGGCTGGGAGCTCCTCGACTACTTCGACGCCGCCCGGGGGATCAGCGCGATGATGCGGACCACGGGCTTCTCGCTCTCGATCACCGGGCAGATGCAGACGCGGCGCGAAGTGCGGCCGGCCGGCGTGCATACGCCCGATGAGTGCATGCCGGGCGAGCGTTACATCGAGGAGCTCGGAAAGCGGGGAATCGAGGTGCGGGCGATCTGAGGGAGCCCACGATGAGGACGACTCGACGAGTTGGACACATGATGACCGGGACGCGACCACGTGTTCCGGTCATCGTTCTTTGCGTGGGTCCGTCGGGTCGACCTACTCGCGAATGAAGCTCGCCACCGTCGCGCCCATGCGGTCGATCGTCCGGCGGGCGTTCCAGCGGTCGGTGCCGTTGTAGATGAAAGCGAACGCGAGCACCTCTCCGTTTCGCGCGGTGCTGTAGCCGGCGAGCGAGATCACACGGTTCGTGGTGCCGGTCTTCGCGTGCAGATTGCCCTGGGCGGGCGTCGCGCGCATGCGGGTCCGCAGCAGCTCGGACTCCCCGGCGACGGGGAGCGAGGCGTGAAAAACCGACGACCACGGTGCGTCGTGCGCGTAATCCAGGAGCTGGATCAGCGCGCGCGGCGTCACGCGGTCGAGCGTGGAAAGGCCGCTGCCGTCCGTGGCGCGGATCGAACCGGGCGCGGCGCCGACCTTGTTCACCATGAACTCGTCCAGCAGATCGAACGCGCGGTCCGCCGAACCGGGCGCATCGCGCGCGGGACCACGCGCGGCGTTGCGGTAGAGCAATTCCGCGAAGTGGTTGATGCTCTCGCGGTTCATCACGGAGACCAGCCGCGCGAGCGGAGGACTGGGGAGTCCCGCGACGCGTTCGGCGCCCGTGGGCGTGGAGCCGAGGCGGATCTCGCCTTCGACGGCCACACCGTGGCGCGCGAGCGCGTCGCGGAAGGCGCCGGCGGTGAAGCGCGCGGGGTCCTGGATCACGAGCTGGTAGCGACGCACCGGCGATCCCGTGCCGATCCATCCCCGCGCCTCGATCCCGTCGCTACCGATTCGGCGCACGATGATCCGGCCACCGCGCCCCGCGGTGGTGCGCACCGCGCTCCTGACGTCCATCACGCTCGAGGAGGGCTCGAGGAAGACGCGCGCCGTCTCGCCGTTCCTGGCCGGCTCGACGCCCACCCAGACGACGTTCTCGTTGACCGAGAGCGCGGAGACGGGGGCAGCGTAGCCGTAGCCGAGGTAGCGCGAGAGCCACCCCTCGGGGATGCTCCGATCCTCGAAGCCCGCGGCGTCGGCGATGAGGTCGCCCCGGACATGGGTGATCCCGGCGCCGCTCACGTAGCGGGCGAGCAGGTCGAGCGGCGCGTCCGGTGGACCACGAAGGTAGCGGTTCGAGAAGCCGGGATCGCCGTCCCCTCGCAGGATCAGATTTCCCTCCACCACACCGTCCGGCGAGACGAGACCATCTCGAAGAACGTCGGTGCTGAAGTGGTAGTCCGGGCCGAATCGGTCCAGCGCGAGCGCCGCCGTGAACAGCTTCATGGTCGACGCGGGCGTCAGCAGCTCGTCCGCGCCCACCGACAGCAGGGTGTCACCCCTGGTCAGGGACACGACCATCGCCCCCCAGCGCCCACTGCGGACCCCCTCGTCGAGCATCGAGCCGAGGTCGGACCGCAGCGCGACGACCCCCGCGAGGTCCCCGGGGGCGTGAGCCGCCGCGACCGCGGGAACGGCCCGACGCTCGCTCGGCCGGGCGCGCTGCGTGCCGCGCCCCTGCTGCTGCGAGACGGCCTCGGCTCCGGATATTCCTACCAGGAGCAGAGCACCGATCAGTCGTCCGGCGGTTCGTACGCGGGAGCCGAAACTCATGAGGCGAGAGGAGGCAAGGGGTATTCCAAGGCACCGACGAGCATCAGACCTTCAGTATTACACCCCGTTTGTGCAGTGGAGTCAGAATCGCCAGCCAGAACAGCACGAAACATATGGCGAACGCCAATGAGGCCGTCCGCGGCTCGAGCCACGAAGCGAAGGAGGAGCGGTAAATCGCCGCCTGGAGGGCGACTTCAGTGCCCTGCTGGTCCACACGGATAACCGAGTAGATCAGCCGCGCCATGGCGCCCGAGCCCCAGAACGCGAGGATGGGGTTCACCCCGAAGATGACGAACGGGCGGGTCCACCAGGTCACCTTCCGCTCATCGATCAGCCACATGCATGTGGCGAGCGTCACAGCGCCCATGCCCGCCGTGAACAGCACGTATGAGCTGGTCCACAGATTCTTGTTGATTGGGAACACCCAGTTCCATACCAGCCCCATCACCATTCCGATGGCGCCGAGCGCGAACAGCGCGGCCGTCCGCTCGGCGAGCGGCCGATCCTGGGCAATCCAGCGGCCCGCGAGGATGCCAAGGATCGCGGTGCCGATCGCGGGTACCGTCGAGAGGGCTCCCTCGGGATCCCATGTCCGAGTCTGAGCCCAGAGGTGTCCCTCCATCAGGAGCCGATCCACCCAGGCGGCGAGGGTGGCCTCGGGCGGCTCGAGGACGGCAGGCCCGACTCCCGGTACCGGCACCAGCGTCATGATTGCCCAGTAGCCGAGGAGCAGTCCGACGGCGATGATGATGAGTGCTCGCGTGGACGCGCGGAGCGATATCATCGCGGCCGCGATGTAAACGACGCCGATGCGCTGCAGCACGCCTGGGAACCGAAGCTCGGTGAGCCGCTCGAGCGGAAACAAGGGAAACGCGCCGAGGAGAAGGCCGAGCAGGATGATGATCCCGCCGCGGCGCAGCACCTGACGGATCAGCTCACCCTCGGATGCGCCTCGCGCCCGCCGGGACTGCAGCGAGAGGTGGGTGGTGATGCCGACGATGAAGAGGAAGAACGGGAATATCAGGTCCGTGGGCGTCCACCCGTGCCACGGGGCGTGCCGCAGCGGTGGGTAGATGGCGCCCCAGTCTCCCGGGTTGTTGACGAGCAGCATCCCGGCGATCGTGAGACCGCGGAAGACATCGAGCGAGAGCAGTCGCTCCCGCCGAGCGCCCGGTGGCGCGGCGGCCGATGGCGCGCGAGGGGCGACCGTCGAGGTGAACCCCTCCGGCGCGCGCGATGTGCCGGCGCCCGCCGGAGGCGAGGTCACGACGACGTGCTGGTCGTGTCCGCCCGGGGCGGTCGAGCGACTTGCCAGGTTCCGTTGGCGCCGCAGACCATCCGCACCGGCGTGTGTGGCGCGATGATGCCCTCGTGCGGGCCGGTTACGAACCGGCCCGAGAACGTGATGTCGACGCCGGTATCCCCTTGCGGCTGCATCCCGTGATAGAACACCAGGAGCGCGGGAAATGGACCGGAGCGGACGAGCCGGTCGCGCACCGGCTGATTGACCGCGGGGTCCGCGGGGAACAGGTACGTCGGTCCTTGCATGCCCATGGCGACCCGGGCCGGTTCCGGGAGCGAGGAGTCACCGTAGTCCGAGGTGGCGATGAGGAATCGCCGCGGCGGCGGCTCGACGCTGTCGAAGAACGCCACCACGGCGCTGTCAGTGATGGCGAGAGTCGGCGGCGCGCACTCGACGTTGTCACCCAGACTCGCGCAGGCGGAGACGCCGCCGACGGCCGCGACGAAGGCGGCCAGGGGGAGGGAGGAGGAGTATCGCATGCGGGAGAAGATGAGAAAACCCCAGGCGCTTGTCGAGCCTGATCGTCCGTTCCCCGCTCACAGCGTGGCCGACGGCTTCCAGTCCACCTGCGCCGAGGCCGTGTCATCGCCGGCGCCGCGCGCCACCCACCTGAAGAAGACGACGGACATCACGCCGTAGAAGAAGAGTCCGCCGGGAATCCACATGATCAGACCGCCGATCATCTGGTCCTGCATCGGGGAGATCGCCCAGACGCGCGGCGCGTTTGCGTAGGCGGGGTAGAGGACGTCGTCCGCCATCGCGATGTAGATCGAGACGATCGACATCGGGATCACCATCAGGAACGAGTAGAGCATCTGCCCCGGGTAGGAGAGTCGCGGAAGCTCGGGGAGAGGGCTCAGGTAGGGCCACCACATCAGCACCGCCGCGACCATGAACATGAGGTGCTGCGCGATGTGAACCGAGTGGAGGGCGACGGCCGCGTTGTAGAGCGGCGGGAGGTGCCAGGCGGCGACGACGATGTTGAAGATCGCGAAGCAGGCAATCGGGCGCGTGACCCGGCGCGCGAGCGCTCCGAGCACGGGAACGTCGAGCACCGGCCGCAGCATCCAGCCGGGGGTCCCGACGAGGAGCAGCGGCGGCACGAGCAGCGTCAGCACGAGATGCTGGACCATGTGCGCGCTGAAGAGGAACGAGTCGCTCAGGTCGTGGAGCGGGCCGTTGAGCGAGGCGAAGATCGCGAACAGTCCGCCGAGAACCGCGAGCTTCTGCAGAGCGGAGGGCGGCGTACCGCCGCTCCTGCCGCCCGCCTGGCGCGCACGCCAGAAATAGAGACCGGCGAGCACGGCCAGGCCAATGACCGTGCTCGGGTGAATCGTCCAGCGGGTCCATTCGATCCGCGCGACCGGGTGCAGCAGCGCCAGGATCGGCATGGGACTACCTCCTTCGACTGCGCTGCTCAGGGGGCGAGGCGAATCACCACCTGGCCGAAGAGAAGCATCAGCGAGAGAATCGTGATGACTGCGACGATGAGCGGCCCCGAGAAGAGCGCTCTGAAGAGCCGGTGATCGTACTTGAGGTGCATGTAGAACATCACCACGATGACGAACTTCGCTCCCGACATGATGAGCATGGAGGGGACGTAGACGCGGGACTCCTCCCACGCCGGGATGTAGTACGCCGAGACCTCGATCGCGGTGATGATCGTGAGGATCAGCGCCACCTTCCAGTAGGTGGACCACGTGGGGTGATCGTGCACTTCCCCGGAGACGTGCGGGTGCGCATCGCCCTCGCCCGCCGCGTGCGAGGCGGCGGTCTGGTGCTGTCCGTGAGTCGGATCGTTTGCCATCGCGGCCCCGCTAGGCGATGAGGTAGATGAGCGTGAAGATCGCGATCCAGACCACGTCGACGAAGTGCCAGTACAGCGCGGCAATGTCGACGCTGGTCG
>CAYLPM010000298.1:0-2088 GCA_964385525.1 uncultured Gemmatimonadaceae bacterium | reverse complement strand
CGCGGCGGAATGCCCTGCTTGTTCGACGCCTCCCATGCGTTCCACTTCGCCCGGTACTCGCGCGCGGCGAGGAAGTGATCGCGAATGATCTGCTCCGTCCCCATCCGCGTGTCGGGGTAGCGGTTCTCGCGGCGCTTCGGATTCTCACCGAGCGCGAACTTCACGGTGCGCGGGGCATTCGCGAGCTTGAGCGAGTCCGGCGGCAGCCCCCAGCGCAGCTTCACCAGCTGGTTCTGCCCGCCGATCGGGTTGGCCGAGCCGTGCATCACGTGCGCGGTGGTGAGGCCGCCCGCGAGCTGCCGGTAGGTCGCGATCTCGTTCATCGTGATCATGTCGCCGAGGCGCACCTCGGGGACGATCGCGCCGCCGCCTTCGTTGATCCCGCCCGACGCGCCGGAGTGCAGGTGCGCATCGATGAGCCCCGGCGTGACGTGCTTGCCGGTCCCGTCGACGATCACCGCCCCGCGCGGAGCCTGAAGATTCTGGCCGATCCGCGCGATCTTGCCGCGGGTGACGAGCATGTCCGCGGTCTGGAGCGTTCCCTGGGAGCCCTGCGTCCAGATCGTGGCGTTGCGGACGAGCACGTTCTCCGGCTGGGCCGGAGCGGAGGTGCGTCCGTACTCCATCGACGGACGGAGCACCGGCAGGTCCAGCGCGGCCCTCGCGCTGGCGGCGACGGTGCTCGCATCGCCGTCCTGCGAGTTCGGCCCGGAGCGTCCGGCGCCGTTCCCGCTCGTCGCCGGCGCGTCGCCGATCCGCTCGGCCGTGAAGTTGAAGCGGCGGCCGTCCGGCAGCTCGCCCCAGCCGTACATCGCCATCGGCGCGGCGCTGGCGGAGAGTCGGATGGTGCCCTCGTGTCCGAACGCATCACCCGGGAAGGCGATCTGGAGCTGCGGCGCCGCCCCCGTGATGCTGGCGGAGGAAAGCCGGGACTCGCCGAACGTGCCGGAAAGGCGCGCGGTCGTGCCCGACAGCGTCAGCGTACCCTCGAGTGGCGTCGAGCCCATGGCGATGATCCGCCACTGGCCGCGCGGCTCCGCGCGCGCGGGGCCGCCGACCTCGAAGTGCTCACCGTCCACCCAGACGGCCTTGATGCTGCTCGTGCTGTCCGCGAACAGATCGCCGCTGGCGACCACGACGTTCGCGACCTTGCCCTGCTCGAGCGTCCCGTGCGTGCGCGCGATGCCGAGATAGCGGGCGGGGACGGTCGTCACGGCCGCGAGGGCGGCATCACCCGAGAGACCGCGCGCGATCGCCTTGCGCACGTTGCCGATAAAGCTGTCGCGCTCGCCCAGCCCGTCCGCGGTGAACGCGAACTCGACACCCGCCTCGGCGAGCCGGCGGGGGTTCTCCGGCGCCAGGTACCAGTGCCGGAGCTGCGCGAGACTCGGCTGGAGCGCCTGCTCGGGCGTGCGAACGTTCGGCGCCGTCGGAAAGTCGACCGGCAGGATCAGGGGCACATCGAGGCCACGGAACATCTCGGCCATGCGGTACTCGGAGCCGTTCCCGCGGATCCACATCGTGACCGGGAACTCCTGCCGGAGGCGGAGCGCCCGAAACACTTCCTCTTCGTCCCTCGTCTCGACCAGCAGCGGCTGCTCGCGGCGAAGCGCCGGAGCGAGGGCCGCCAGCGCAGCATTCGACTCCGGCCGCCGCACGCTCGGGTTGCGATCGTAGGCGGTACGGGCGCGCACCTGCCAGTCGGCGTCGTTCAGCGTCTGCCGGATGAACGCCATCGCGCCCATCCCGGAGCTGGGATAGCCCGGGCCGGCGCGGGGATCGCGGCTCATCGTCATGGACTGGGCGACGCCCGACCGAACGACGCGAGTCGCGGCACTGCCATTGCCGAGGCTGACCACGGCGGACTGGCCGCGGAAGATGCCGAGCCGCGGAACGGCCATCGCGGTGGCGAAGCCACGGTCGCGCAGTTGCTGGAAGCTCTCGTCATCGGGCATGAGCTCGGCGACCGCGTCGACGTACGAGCGCACCTGCGGGCTCCAGTACACGGCGCCGCGCGCGAGGCTGTCCTCCTCGGCCATCGCGCTGCGCATCCCGACCGACGCGTAGGGATCGACGAAGCCGGGGTAG
>CAYLPM010000297.1:0-1702 GCA_964385525.1 uncultured Gemmatimonadaceae bacterium | reverse complement strand
GGCGATCGGGCGGGTGGGTGTGCCGGGAATGAGCGTGGGGTTGGGGTGGGGCGGAGCCGTGGTCGAAGGGCGTCGCAGCTGCGATCGGGGACGCCCTCGAACGCGGTCGCGGGGCGAGACTTTCACGAGATACTCCAATGCGGCACAGACCCGAGGAGCGCGCGACCGGCGGGCACCCGAACGATCGCGAAGTGACCCAAGCGCATCACGCGGTCGACGAGGCGGCGGTCGACGAGGCGGTCGAGATGACCTTTCCCGCGAGCGATCCCCCGGCGTGGATGTCCTCGGGTAGTCGTGACGCTACACCGCGCGACCCGAACGACGGTGTGGCCCGAGGCTGAGAACGTCTTCAGCCCGCGACTCCGACAATCGGAGTGCGGGCTGAGGTATCCTGATTCGACGAGGTGGCCCTCTTAGCATCGATCGCGGTGGCCGCGACCGGGCGTCGCCTCGTCCATGAGGGATGCAGCGAATCTGTCAGGACGGTCAACGTGCCTGGTCGGAGGTCCGGTGCCACAGGACCCGCGGCCGTCAGGCCTGCGCCTCCGGCGCGGCCCCCGACTGTTGTGCCGCCTTCGCCATCCACTCCTCGGCCGCCCGATGCATCTCCTCCGCGCTCAGTTCCTTGATGCGCGTGGCGATCCCCCATTCGTGGCCGAACGGGTCCGTGACCTTGCCGTACCGGTCGCCCCAGAAGGCGTCCTCGAGCGGATGGCGAACCTTCGCGCCCGATCCGATCGCGCGGGCGAATGCGGCATCGGCGTCGTCCACGTAGATGTGCAGCGAGCCTGGATTGCCGCCGGTGCTCAGAGGCGAGAGAGCTCCCCAATCCGGGTTTTCCTCCCCGAGCATCACGATCGAATCGCCGATGCGGATCTCGGCGTGCATCACCGATCCGTCGGGACCCGCCATGCGGTTGATCTCTTCGGCGCCGAACGCCCGCTTGTAGAAGTCGATCGCGTCCGGGGCATTGCGGACGATGATAGTGGGGGTGACGGTGTGGTAACCGGCCGGCGTGGACTTGGCGGACATGAGGGACCTCCAATGCGGTGAGCGGTAGACAGCGGGGGCGTTGGTTTTCGGCATTCGTTCGGGATAGCAAATGTATCGGGAACAAGTGTCCCCGCAAGCCATTTCGCCAGAGTGCGGCGAGCAGGCTCAGCCGCTGCTTTGGCCGCCCCTGGTCCCCGTGCTCGCGCCGGCGCCCGCAAGGACCGGGGCGTCGTCGCCCGCGGCGCTCACGGCGGCGGCGTTGACGGCCGCCGCGCCTCCGGAAACGCTCGACCCTGCGAACCGACGCTCGCGCCCGAATCGCATCAGCACCAGCGAGTGTGGCGCGAACTCGTGCGCGTCGCCGTTCACGACGCCGGGCTCGGGGTGCGCGGTGTCGATGAGCAGCGTCCACATCCCGGGTCGACGCTGTCGTTCGTCATCGGCGTTCACGCTCTCGACGGCCGGGAGGGTGAAGCGAACCGGATCGGGACTCGCATTGAACACCAGCAGCATGGTGTCGCCGCAGATGGGACGTCCGCGATCATCCGTCTCGTCCGTGGCCTCGCCGTGCACGAGCATGCCGATCGCGTGCGCGTTCTCCTGCTGCCAGTCGTCTGCCGACATCTCGCGCCCGTCGGCGCGGATCCAGGCGAGGTCCTTGACGCCCGAGTGATCTACCACTTCGCCGCGGAAGAAGGTGCGACGTCGC
>CAYLPM010000296.1:0-2045 GCA_964385525.1 uncultured Gemmatimonadaceae bacterium | reverse complement strand
CCCTCGGTGCCCATGCGGATGCCGCTCCACGTCTCGGTGAGCGGATCGCGCTGCTGGACGAACAGCATCGAGGTCGTGCGGGCGCCGCGCTTCACCACGACCAGCGCCGCGTCGGCTTCGGTGATGCCGGTCAGATAGCGGAAGCTCGGCGTCTGGTTGAACGGCAGATAGTCGTGGGGCGGCTCGGGCGCCCCGAGCACGAGGAGCACGCCATCGCCCATCGTCGCGGCGAGCTGCTCGCGGCGTTCCTGGTACTCGGCGCCCGGGATCTGAGCCGCGAGGCCGATCGGGCCGACGAGAGGGAGAACGAGGAGCGCCGGAACGAGGAGAGCCATCCACCGTGCGGCGTGGCGTGAGCGCTCGGCGGCGGCGCGGGGCGTTGCTGAATGCACGATGGTCTCCGGGGGCTCGGTGCGTGCGGGGGTGGGGGTGGGGGCTGGGGGCTGGGGGCTGGGGGGGCTGGGGGCTCGCCCGCTGCAAGTTATGCGCTTCCACAGCGGTCCACCACGCTCCATCTTGCACGGATGCCAGCGACTACACCGCCACCCGTCTCGCTCGACCAGCGCGTCGACATCGAGACCCCCGAGAACGTCATCATCTCGTACGCGGTGGCGGGGATCGGCTCTCGCGCCGCGGCCGCGCTCATCGATGCTCTGATCCTGGCCGGCATCTCGCTCCTGACCCTCTACATGATGGGACTCGCGGCGCGCGTCGCGGGCGGGCTGGACATGCTCGCGCCCGCGGGGGCCTGGCTCTTCGCCGTCTACATTCTCCTGCAGTTCGCCCTGATCTGGGGCTACTACGTGCTCTTCGAGGCGATGCGCGACGGACAGACTCCCGGCAAGCGCTATCTCGGCCTGCGCGTGGTACAGGATGGCGGCTATTCCATCTCGTTCTCCGCGTCGGCCGTCCGGAATCTTCTGCGCATCATCGACCTCCAGCCGGGATTCACGTACGGCGTCGGCATCGTCTCCGCGGCCATCTCGTCCTCGGGCAAGCGGCTCGGCGACATCGTCGCCGGTACGTTCGTGGTGCAGGAGCGCGTGACGCACCTGGCGGCCGCCCCGCCGAAGATGCGGGCGAGCGCGCAACCCGATGCGGCCATCGAGGAGCCGGTCCCCGTCTCGGCACTGCTGACCGACGACGAGTACACGCTGCTCGAGCGGTACATCGCGCGGCGCGGCGAGCTGGACGCCGAGCGGCGACGCGAGCTGGCGAACCGGCTCGCCGAGCGATTCACCGCGCAGCTCGGCCCGGGCGCTCCGCCGCCGCAGGTGGCGCTCGTCGATCTCTACGAGCGTGAACGCCGCGCGCGCGCCCGCGGAGTCGCGGCGCGGAGCGACACCGGTGCCGCACGCGAGCAGCACGCGATCGTCGCGCTGGGGAGCGAGCGCTGGCGCGCGTTCGCGACGCGCCTGGCGGATGCGCGGCGCCGCGGGCTGCGCGCGCTCAGCGAGGAGGAGCTCTCGACGTTCGTCGCCGAGTATCGCGAGGTGTCGACGGATCTCGCACGGCTGCGCACGGCATCGCGCGGCCGGAACGCCGATTCCGTGTACTATCTCAGCCGCCTCGTCGCCGCGGGCCACAACCTTTTCTATCGGAAGCGCCAGATCCCGCTCGCCGAGGCGTGGCGTTACGTGGCGTACGAGGTGCCGCGCGAGGTGCGTCGTTCGTGGCGGCCGATTCTCGCGGCAGCGGGACTGTTCTTCATCCCCGCGGGGATCGCTTACACCACGGTGGTGCTCAGCCCCGAGTCCGCGCAGGCGTTTCTGCCGGCGGAGATGATCGAGCGCGCCGAGGAGGGGCGTCTGCGAGCCGCCGAGGGCACGGGCTACATCGAGGATCCCAAGCTGTTCCGCCCCGTCATGGCGAGCGCGATCATCGCGAACAACGTGCAGGTGACGTTCACGGCGTTCGCGTTCGGGATGACGGCGGGCGTCGGCACCGTGTTCATGCTGCTCTTCAACGGCATCCACATCGGCGGCTTCATGGGGCTGTACGCGAGCCTCGGCATTCTGCCGCTGCTCCTGGCGTTCGTCGCACCG
>CAYLPM010000295.1:0-2294 GCA_964385525.1 uncultured Gemmatimonadaceae bacterium | reverse complement strand
GGATGGCTCATCAGCAGACCTACCAGTTCCTCTTCGGCCCGGACCTGCTCGTCGCCCCGATGTACCGGCCGGGCGGTTCGCGCTCGGTGTACCTGCCGAAGGGAACGTGGCTCGACTACTGGAGCGGCACGTCACACGAGGGACCGAAGAGGATCGACGTGGCTGCGCCTCTCGATCGCATCCCGCTCTTTGTCCGGGCCGGAGCCATCATTCCGATGCTTCCGGAAGACGTGCAGACGCTCGTCCCGCGTCACGCCAGGATGGATGCAGGCGTCGTGGCGATCGATGACCGCCGCATCGTGAACGTGTGGCCGGGTGCGGCAGGGAGTCTGGCCACGTGGGACGGGATGAGCATCGAGAGTGATGGAGAGGGCGTGCGCATCACGTCGAATCGTGCGCGGAGCGTGGAGATCCACTTTGCCGGCGAAGGCGAGCCGAAGGTCGTCGAGGTGAATCTGAAGGCCGGGCGCCCGCAGACGATCAGCCGGCCGCGCCGGTCTCCAGCCTTTCAGTGATGGGGGATGAGGCGATCGTCCTGCTGCCCATGCAGCGGCCGCTGAAACTTGACGTCGACGGCGTTCTCTTTTTCGAGCACGTCGAAGAGCCGCTTGCGCATGGCTTCGGCGCGCTCCTGGTGAGCCGGGTCGTCGATGAGGTTCACACGCTCGATGGGGTCCTTCTCGAGGTCGTACAGCTCATTCTTGTCCCATAGCCCGTGGTAGAACATGTACTTGTAGCGATCCTCGCGCAGCGCGAACACGGTGGGCGTGTGCGGGTAGTTGTACTCCCAGTAATAGGTGTACACGAACGCGTCGCGCCAGCCGGGCGCGGTGCGGCCGCGCAGCAGCGGCAGGAACGAGCGTCCGTCCATGTTCGCCGGAACGGCGGCGCCGGCCGCGTCGAGCAGCGTCGGCGCGATGTCGACGTTGAGCACCATCCTGTCGACCCTGGTCCCGGGCGCGATCAGCCCCGGACCCCACGCCAGCATCGGCACGCGGATCGACTCCTCGTACGCGTGCCGCTTGTCGATGAGGCCGTGCTCGCCGAACGAGAATCCGTTGTCGCCCATGTAGATGACCAGCGTGTTCCTGGCCAGACCGCTCTTCTCCAGATGCTCGAGGACGCGACCGATGCTCTCGTCGAGGGCGAGCAGCGTTTCGTTGTAGCGCCGGTAGGCGGTGTCGAAGCTCATCTCGCCGTGGTACATGTAATCGACGCCGTGCCATCCGTACCGTTGATCGCGCGTCCACTTCGGCTTGTCGCCGGTGTTCCGCTCGGTCAGAGGCATCGTGACCGGGTACTTGATCGGGGCGGTGGCGTACCGGTCCAGATGCCGCGGCGCGGGGATGAACTCGGCGTGCACGGCCTTGTGCGAGAGGTAGAGCATGAACGGCTTCTTCCCGTCCTGCGCCTTCATCCAGTCGATCGCCAGGCCGGTCAGGACGTCGGTGATGTAGCCGCTCACCTTCCGGCGCTGGCCGTCGATGTTCAGCTCCTGGTCGTTGTACGCGCCCTGCCCCGGAAAGCTGATCCACTTGTGAAAGCCGGGCTGCGGCGCGTCGGTGTGCCCGCCCATGTGCCACTTCCCGACGAATGCGGTCTGATAGCCGGCCTTCTGCATGAGCTCGGGGAAGAAGACCGCCCCTTCCCGGATCATGCGGCTGTTGTCGACCACCTCGTGGTTGTACGCGTACTGGCCGGTGAGGATGGAGGCGCGGCTCGGCGAGCAGAGCGACGTCGTCACGAACGCGTTGCGGACGTGTGCGCCCTCGGCGGCCATCCGGTCCATGGCCGGCGTCTCGAGGAACTCCGGCGCATTCGGATGAAACCCCATGAAGTCGTAGCGATGATCGTCACTGAGGATGAAGACGATGTTGGGCGGGGCCGCGCGCATCTCGCCGAACGCAACGAATGCGATGAGCAGAAGGAGTCTCTTCATGACGAGGCATGATAGTGCCGGGTCTGGTGGGAGGGCAGCCTTCTCCCCCGCCCGGCGCGGGGGAGAAGGCGTGGAGAAGCGTACCCGTCAGTAACGAACTCGCAGACCGAGCTGGATGAGCCGCTGCTCGGGCTGCAAGGGATCGCCGGCAAACGAGACCGGCTGGCGGAAGTTGCTGGCCGCGCGGTTGCCGACAAATCTCGAGGGATTGTCCTCATTCAGCAGATTGAACACCTCGGCGAGCACTTCCAGGCCCAGGCCGGCAGCGAAGCGGAATTCGCGCGAGACGCGCAGGTCGACCTGCGTCATGGAGTCGCCGCGGAGACTGTTCACGTGATCGACGCCCGCAGGCAGG
>CAYLPM010000294.1:0-2578 GCA_964385525.1 uncultured Gemmatimonadaceae bacterium | reverse complement strand
GGCCACTGAACACAGATCACTCCAGTCCCCCGTCACTCCTCCCGTAGCACGACCAGTCCCCCGTCACTCCTCCCGTAGCACGACCAGTTCCCCGTCACTCCTCCCGTAGCACGACCAGTTCCCCGTCACTCCTCCCGTAGCACGACCATGGGATCCACCCGCGTCGCCCGTCGTGCCGGGATGGTGCTGGCCAGCACAGCGACCAGGGTGATGAACGCCGCGACCGCCGCGAAGGTCGATGGATCCGTCGGTTGCACTTCGAACAGCATCGACGACGCGAGCCGCGTCACCGCGAGCGCCCCCACCACGCCGAGCACGAGCCCGAGCAGCGTCACGCGCAGCCCCTGGCCGAGGACCATCCCCATCACCGAACCGCGATCTGCGCCGAGCGCCATGCGGATGCCGATCTCGTGCTTCCGCTCGGCCACGGCGTACGAGAGGATGCCGTAGGTTCCGACCGCCGCGAGCACGAGCGCGAGGAGCCCGAAGGCACCGAGGAGCTGCGCCAGGAAGCGCGGGGTCACCATCGTGTCGGCGAACACCTCGTCCATCGTCTGCATGTTCACGATCGGGAGCGCCGCGTCGAGCTCGCGCACGGTGCGCTGGATGCTCGCGCCGATCGCCGACATCGGCAGGGTCGTGCGCAGCACGACGTTCATGCTGCGCGGCGCGAAGCCGTTCTGCACGAACGGCATCTGCTCGTAGGGGAAGTACAGCTCCGTGCCGACCTCGGCGTCCACGCCTCCCTGCTTCACGTCGCGCACCACGCCGACGATCGTGTACCACGGCAGCTGCGCGCCGAAGCCTGGTTTGATGCGGCGGCCGACGGGGCTGCGGTCTTCGAAGAACTTCTTCGCCAAGGCCTCGTTGATCATGGCGACGGGCGATCCGCCGGCGTCGGAGGGTGCGAACGACCGTCCCTCGACGAGCGGGATGCCCATCGTGTTCAGATAGCCGGCGGTCACGAACTGATAGTAGTCGACGTTCTCGATCGGGCCGTCACCGCCCTGCACGGGTGTGTAGTCCTCGATGTCGGTGTCGTTCGCGTTGACGTTGCGCCGGGGCGGCAGCCCGCTCATCGCCGCGGCGCTCTGCACCCCCGGCATCGCGCCCAGCCGGTCGAGTACGTTCTGGAAGAACGCCGTCCGCTGCGCGTTGTCCGGATACGTCGCGGCCGGGAGCACGAGTCCGAAGGTCACCAGCCGGCTGCGGTCGAACCCGGCATCCACCTGCGTCAGATTCCAGAAGCTCCGCAGCATCAACCCCGCGCCGATCACGAGCACCACCGCCAGGGCTACTTCGGCGACCACCAGTCCGCGGCGCAGGCGGTGCCGCGCGGCGCCGACGGTCGAGCCGCGGCCCCCCTCCTTGAGCGCGACCGTCATCCCCCGATCGCTGAAGTGCAGCAGCGGCGCCAGCCCGAAGATGATCCCCGTGCCGACCGCGATCGCGAGCGTGAAGCCGACGACCGGCCAGTCCAGCCCGACGTCCGCCGAGCGGGGGATGCTGTCGGGACTCGCGCCGAGCAGCGCCTTCACTCCAACGAACGCGAGCACCAGGCCCACTGCGCCACCGATCAGCGACAGGATCACGCCTTCCGTCATGAACTGTCGCAGCAGTCGCGTGCGCCCGGCCCCGAGCGCGGTGCGGATCGCGAACTCGCGATGCCGCGATTCGGCGCGCGCGAGCAGCAGGTTGGCCATGTTCGCGCAGGCGATGAGCAGCACGAAGGCGACCGCGCCCTGGAGCACCCAGAGTGCCCGCTTCGCGCTCCCGACGATGTCGTCCTGGAGGTCGTCGACGCGAATCCGGTGATTCGGCGAGGATGGGACGTGGGTTCCCGGATTCAGCTCGCCCCACTGCGCCAGCAACGTCTCCATCTCCGAGCGCGCCTGCTCGATCGTGATGCCCGGGGCCAGGCGGCCGATGAGGTACAGGAAATGACTGCCGCGGCCACCGGGATTCGCGGGATCGATCGTGAGCGGGAGCCAGATCTGCACGCCCTGATCGTGGACGTCGAAGCCCGGCGGCATGATGCCGGTGACCGTCCGGCGGACGCCGTCGACGTCGATCTGCCGGCCGACGAGTGAGACGTCCGCGCCATACGCACTCTGCCACAGCTCGTGCGAGAGCACGACGACCGGGTCGGCACCGGGCAGGTTGTCGTCCGGAACGAGCGCGCGTCCGCGCCGCGCGGGGACGCCGAGAGCGTCGAACAACGGCGCCGTGACGGCGGCCGAGGTGACGCGCATCGGCATCTCCGCCTCACCCACGTTGACCGCGTTCACGACGTAGGCGCCGACGGACTCGTACGCCTGGCTCCGCTCGCTGAGCTCGAGATATTCGGGCGGGGAGATCCAGAACTGATCGAAGCCGAGGTTGGGGAACTGGCTCGTGATGAAGACCAGCCGCTCGGGCTCCGGATAGCCGAGCGGCTTGAGGACGACGCCGTTGATGACGCTGAAGATCGCGCTGTTCGCGCCGATGCCGAGGGCGAGAGTGAGGATCGCGAGTACCGCGAAGCTCGGGGCGCGCAGGAGAGAGCGCAGGGCGTGGCGGAGGTCCTTCACCAGGTCGG